>JASHSC010000196.1 GCA_030036915.1 Terriglobia bacterium | reverse complement strand
GTCTTTCGCGGGCCGCACAAATACGTCGTCCAGGTCGTCCTCTTTCCAAATGTAGCCGCCCTGGCCATCCACAGTGCCGCGCCCTTCGAGAGTTACATCCTCGACGTGATCGGCGAAAAGCAGCGCGGTTTTGGAGGCGACCGGCTGCCCGGCGAAAAGGCTCATGTCCCTCGAGGCATAAAGTGTTGTGCCCCCTTCAATGTGAAACCGCACGTGGCTGCGCAGGTGTAGAGTGCCGGAGGTGTACTCGCCGGGCGGCAGGTAAACCATCCCGCCCCCTGCCTGCGCGCAGGCATCGATGGCCTTTTGAATAGCGCCCGTCGCGTTGTCAGCCCTTACTCCCGTTGCGCCGTAGTCTCGTACATTGAACACGGCCGTGCCAGCGGCGAAGAGAGCAGAACTGGCGGCAAAATACGATATCAAGACGATTTCTCCAAACAGGAAATTGTTTCTTCCCATCGATTGACTCCTTAGCCGGCATATTGTAGAGCCGGGAACGAATTCGGGCATGATCGCAGTCATGCCGCGGCGGGCACGTCCTTGAATACTGGAGTCGATCACCCGGTGTCAAGAAGGGAATCGCGCCTGTTGGTAGTGGTTCAGTTTGAATTTCGTAGGGGCAGGGCTTGTCCCTGCCCTTCGGTTCAGCGATATCAGCAGGGCACCCGCAAGGGGCGCCCCTACGCTCAGATTTCAATCTGTACCATTGCTCACCTTTTAAATAGGGCCGTAACGAACCTTTTTCGCTGGTAGACTTGTGGGTTATCGAGATTGCATGTGAATGGATGAAATGCTGACGAGGCGGATGGGTGTTGTGTTGGCGGTGTTCATGTCGGCGTGACTGGGCGCACTCGCGGGCTGCCGGGCGTTCCTAGCATCGCACACGATTGCAGCTCAGTGAGGTGTGGATTGAAGCGAAGAGAATTCATCAAGGTTTTGGGTGCTGGCGGGGCAGCGGTCCAAGCACACGCAATGGGAGCCGAGCACGTTGACGAACGGCCGCCCAACGTTCTGTTCATCCTGCCTGATGAATGGCGCGGCCAGGCGTTGGGCTGCATGGGGAATGTTGATGCGCGCACCCCTCATCTTGACCAGCTTGCCGCTGAGGGAATTCTGTTCCGGAACACATTGGCAAACACGCCCGTCTGCTGCCCGGCGCGCGCCGACATTTTGACTGGCACGTATGCCAGCCGGAATGGAATGGTGGCGAATGACCTTCGTTTGCGCGAGTCGCTGGGAACAATGGCGGGCGCCTTTAAGAAGGCAGGTTACTGCACCGGATACGTTGGGAAGTGGCATCTGGATGGAGGGCCGCGGTTCCCGGGATTTATACCACCTGGTCCCCGCCGTCACGGATTCGATTGGTGGGCGGCCAACGAATGCAATCACAATTACTTCTATAGTTGGTACTTCCGCGACGCCAACATTCCCATCATCACGACCCAATATGAGCCCGAGGGGTGGACCGACCTGGCCATCGAATTTCTTTATGAGGCGCAAAGTCAGCCATTTTTTCTGATGGTCGGAATCGGCGCGCCACACGACCCCTACATCGCTCCGGAAAAATACCTCAAGATGTATAACCCGGATGCTCTGAAGATGCGGCCGAACTGGGTTTCCGGTATTCGCGGTGGCAGCCGCAAGGACATTGCGGGCTATTACGCGGCCATCACGGCCATTGATGATCAAATCGGCAGGCTTATGAATGTCCTGAAAGAACTCGGAATTGAGGGAAACACGATCGTCCTATTTTCCTCAGACCACGGTAATATGCTGGGTTCGCAAGGAAAAATTTGGAAGCGCAAGCCCTGGGAAGAAGCAATCCGCGTTCCCGGCATTCTGCGGTACCCTCGCCGCGTCAAGGGTGGCCAGCGCAAGGAAACGCTTTTTTCGCATGTCGACATCGCTCCCACTCTTCTTGCCTTGTGCGGAATCACCGTTCCGCCTGAAATGCAGGGGACCGACTTATCGGCAGTCATTCTGGAAGGCAGCGATGGAGGTCCATTCTCCGCATTCTTCCAGATTTTCGGCCCTTATCACGCGGGCGGCGTTCTGAATGCCTGGCGCGCCATTCGGACCGACCGTTATCTCTACGCTCGCACGGAGTCCCAGCCGTGGTTGCTTCATGATCTCGAAAATGATCCCTATGAGATGAATAACCTCGTGAATAATCGGGGGGCTTCCTCCCTTCAGCAAGAAATGGAGAGCAGGCTGCAAGAATGGATGCGCAAAATCGGAGACTCGTGGAATCTGGATTGGACAGTCCCAGTTGAAGATGGCGAGCGACTTTTCAATTACCGGACGTTTTACACGGTTGATGAGTACCTTCAGTGGGCCAAGGCTCACCCGAACCTTGAACCTTAGGGCTGCCCTCTGCGCGCACTTCCAAATCAGAGCCGAACGCTTCGGCCGCTTTCCGCAGATTGATAGATCGCTTCGACCACTTCCAATGCCTTCAGCCCGTCATGACCGGTGATGGTGGGCGGCGAGCCGCTCCGGATGGATTGCACAAGTTCGGCAAGGAAACGTTGCCCCATGATGCCTGCGTATCCGGCGTGCGGCGGAAGGTCGAAGTCAAGATTTTGGGATTGACCGCTCGCATCGCTGCACACAAACAGATTCTCTCTAACGCCCTCGAATGACGGGCTCCAGGAGAGCACACCTTTGGTACCGCGCAACGCGAGATAGAGGTCGCGGCCGGAGGGAAAAGACTCCGGTACCGTGTAGCTGATATCTAATGCTAGGACGGCGCCGCGCGAAAACGTCAGAATCGCGAACGAGTTGTCCTCAATGTCGTATTGCGGGTTGGCGCGAACGTTTTTGCCGATGGCTTCCACCACCTCGTCTTCGAGCAGCCAGCGAAAGAGGTCGATCCAGTGCACTCCGAGGTTGATCATGGGGCCGCCGCCGCTGCGAGCCTTTTCGAGCATCCACCCCGCGTGGCCTTCCGTGTAGCGCGAAATTCGCCCGGCGGCGCAGCGGCCTTCGCAGCCCACGACGGGGCCGGTAACGCCTTGCTGAATCAGCTTCTTCATTTCGACGGCGACGGGGTGATAGCGCCAAACGTAAGGCGTCGAAAGGATCACTCCGGCCTGTTGCGTCGCGGCGAGCATTTCCCGCGCTCCCGCGGCGCTCGCGGCCATGGGCTTTTCGACTAAAACGTGCACCCCCC
>JASHSC010000195.1 GCA_030036915.1 Terriglobia bacterium | reverse complement strand
GACAGCATCGGCGCAGTATCAACAGCGAAACTATTTTCTGCCTGGAACGGGTTCTCGGGGGGCATCGCAAAAGTCCCAAGGAATTTCTTGCAGAAGTTGAAGCCATGCAGAAGCGAATGCCCTACGTGCATCTCACGGAGGAGTTTCTGCGTACTGCAAAGAACGAGGGACGCCCTTGATTGTCGCTGACACAAATGTAATCGCATACTTTCTGATCAAAAGCAGCTTAACGCCTGCCGCTCGCGCGGTGTATCAAAAGGATCCGGATTGGATTGCCCCTGTGCTCTGGCGGTCCGAGTTTCGAAACGTACTGATTCAGTCGTTACGGCGTGCGCTCTTGAGCTTGGACGAAGTTCTGACCATTATGAACCGGGCCGAGGGTTTGATGAAAGACAACGGCTACCGAATGGACTCTTCGCGG
The DNA here is from genome assembly GCA_030036915.1 of Terriglobia bacterium. Classification (GTDB taxonomy): domain Bacteria; phylum Acidobacteriota; class Terriglobia; order UBA7540; family UBA7540; genus Bog-366. The sequence continues at coordinate 14,357 of JASHSC010000195.1, read as the reverse complement.
GTTCTCCGGCTGGCGGCCAGTTCGGGCTGCGCGGCTTACGATTGCGAATTTGTGGCCTTGGCGCTCGACTTGGGCGTCCCCCTGGTCACTGAGGATCGCGCGCTGATCGAAAAATTTAAGTCCACAGCCGTTTCAATGGTGACGTTCTGCTCATAGGGGTACTTAGCTCTCCCCTGCTTGATGTGAATATGCCGGCTGAACCTGTTAATCCTCCTTTGCCAAACGCCGAGGCGCAGATTGCGACCCCTGATCAACCACCAACTTCTCATCCACCCGCCCCGCGTGAAATCTGGAGGCCGCGCGATCTGCTGTGGCTTCTGGCCTTCACTCCCTTTGCGTTGCTGGCTTCGAAATTCTCCGTATTGATTGGCTATGCCGCGCTTCGGCCCCTGGCGGGCTGGCACGCGAGTGCAGAAGCGGTGCAATCCGACACTGTCTTCCTGCTCATCCTGCAAACGGTCTTTTACGAGTTCATACTTGCTTTCCTGGTGTTGCTCGCGCGGCTCCAGCATCAGCAGCCTTTTTGGAGATCCCTGGGATGGAAGAAGCCTAGTCTGCGGCAGATTACCGGGTATCTCTTGGCAGGATGCAGCCTCGCCATCGCCGTGAACTTCGCGCTCTGGCTCCAGCCGGACGCGAAGGATTTTCCGCTCGAGAAGATGTTCGATTCCGCCACTGCCTCGTATGCTCTTGCAGCATTTGCCATCGCCGTGGCTCCCGTGGTGGAGGAACTGGTGTTCCGCGGCATCCTCTTCGCCGTTTGCGAGCGGGTCGTCGGGGTGCGATTCGCAGTTCTAACCACGGCCGTTCTCTTTGCCGCCCTGCACATCCCGGAATATTGGGGCGCCTGGAATCACGCTTTCATCATTTTGCTGGTCGGCATGGTGTTTTCGCTGACGCGCGCCCTGACCGGGCGACTTACCCCCAGTGTCTTTCTCCACATCGGTTACAACTCCTTGATGATCGCAGGCCTGTTCTTCTCCACCCAGCATTTCCATAACGTGATGGGAACGTGGATGCCGTAACGCGGGCGTCACTGTGTTTTCAAATCCTCATTAGTTGTCCCGCCGCCGCTTCACATCAATCTGAAGGCGCTTGATCTTCTGGTTGAGGGTGGAGAGCGGAATCTTGAAGCGGTCGGCGGCGTCCGTCTGACTCCAGTTGGTGAGCGCGAGCATTTCGAGGATGATGCGTCGTTCGACTCCTTCCATGATTTCAAACAGCGAGCGGCCGTCAAACGATTCGGATGGAATCGTTCCTACCGTGTGGGCGCCGCCCTGGAGAATCTGTTCGGGCAGAAGCTCCGTTCCCAGCGCCGTCCCGGAGGCCAGCACCACGGCGCGCTCGACGGCATTCTCCAATTCGCGCACGTTTCCCGGCCAGGAGTAATCGAGCATCACCTTCATGGCCTCGGGCGTAAACTGAAGGCCTGCGCGCCCGTTCTCAGCCGAGAACTTGCGGAGGAAGTGCTCCGTCAGGAGCGGAATGTCCTCCTTCCGGTCGCGCAGCGGCGGCAGGTTGAGGGTGATAACGTTCAGGCGGTAGAACAGGTCCTCGCGGAATTTGCCTTCCACCACCATTTTGCGCAGGTCGGCGTTGGTGGCGGCGAGAATGCGCACGTCCACCTTCAGCGTCTCCGTGCCGCCCAGGCGCATGAACTCGCGTTCCTGAATGACCCGCAGCAATTTTGTCTGAGTTTCCACCCCCACGGTTCCGATTTCGTCAAAGAAGATGGTGCCCTGGTTGGCCACTTCGAAGAGGCCGCGCTTGGAGGCAATGGCGGAGGTGAATGCGCCCTTGACGTGCCCGAAGAGCGTGCTCTCCAGCAGATCCACGGGCATGGAGCCGGTATTGACGGGGACGAACGGCCGGTCGGCGCACGGGCTGATGGCGTGGATGGTCTTCGCGACCAGCTCCTTACCAGTGCCGCTCTCGCCGGTAATCAATATCGTTGCACGGCTGGCGGCCACCTGGGTGATCAGGTCCATCACCTTCTGCATCTTCTCGCTCTTGCCGACGATGTTGGGCAGGTCGTAGCGTTTGAGGGCGCGGCGGAGTTGGAGGTTCTCGAGCTGAAGGCGCGTCTTGTCGAGCGCGTTGCGCACCTCGAGCAAAAGCTTGTCATTGTCCCAGGGCTTGGTCACATAACTGTCCGCGCCTTGCTTCGAGGCCTGGAAGGCGATCTGCGTGGAGGCGTACGCAGTGATCATAATCACGCCTACTTCCGGGCTTTCGCGCTTGATGTGCTGGAGCAGATCGAGGCCGTTACGGTCCGGCAGGTTGATGTCGAGCAGCACGAGATCAAAGAGACCGTTCTCGAGGCGCCTCATGCCGTCCTCGCCCGTGGAGGTGGAATCCGCCTTATAACCCTCCACGCGCAGGAGCTCCGAGAGGCTTTCGCGAATTTCGTTTTCGTCATCAATAACCAAGATTGAGGCTTTAGTTGACATTAACAGGTTTCCTTGTTGCGGGGAATTCCAGGCGGAAGGTCGTTCCGCGACCGACCACGCTGTCCACCTGAATCGATCCGGAATGCTCGCGGATGATTCCGTAGGTCACGGCAAGACCGAGTCCGGTGCCCTTGCTCGTGCCCTTGGTGGTAAAGAACGGATCGAAAATCTTGTTGAGGTGATCGGCGGGGATTCCCACACCGTTGTCCGTCACCTCCACGTGCACGGTGGAGTTTTCCGACTCTGTAGCGATGGTCAGTTCGCCGCCACGTGGCATGGCATCGCGCGCGTTCATAATCAAATTCATAAAAACCTGCTGGAGCTTTCCGGAGTTTCCGTAGACCAGCGGCAAATCGGCTTTCAAATTTGAGGTCACGGTAACCTGGGCGGCCTTGAGCATGGGTTCCACCAGGGAGAGGCTCTCGCTGATCACCCGGTTGACGTCCAGATCGGCAAAATCGCTGCCGCCGACCCGAGAAAACTTCAGAAGGTTGTTGGCGATTTCCGACGCGCGGAAGGCCTGCTTCACAATCTTGTCCAGGCGGTCGGTGCGCGGGTCATGGGGATCCATTTCGCGCATCAGCATCTGGGCGGTAGAGGTGATGACGGCGAGCGGAGTGTTCACCTCGTGGGCAATGCCCGCGGCCAGCAGGCCGATGGAGGAGAGTTTTTCCGCCTGGAGCAACTGGTCTTCCAAATTCACGCGCTCCGTAAGGTCCGTGAAGATCAGCAGCCGCCCGATCACCTGGTTTTCCTTCCCGATCAGCGGCACGACGGAAAGATTCACAATCAAGCTGCGATCTTCCGCGTTGCGCAGGCGGAATTTGTAGAGATTCAGCGAATGGTGCGGATCGGAAAGGCGTGAAAGCTCGGCGCGCAAATCTGCAGGGAAGATCGCTTCCAGGCTTCTTCCCATCGCCTCGGACCGGCTGAGGCCGTAGAGGCGCTCGAGGGCGGAGTTCCACGATTCCACCTCTCCCTCCAGGTTGCAGGCCAGCACGCCGGCATTGATGGATTCGATGATGTTCTGGCTGAAATCGCGCAGGGCCTGGTAATCGTGCGCGCGCGTTTCCAGCGATTCGTACAGTTGCGCATTCTCGAGGGCAATGGACACGTAGCCTATAATTGTCTGCAAGAGGTCGATATCCTCGCTGGAAAGGAAGTCGCCCTCGCGCGTCTTGCCCAGCCCCAGGTAACCGAGTGTCTGCTCCTTGACCTTGAAAGGCAGGTAGTAGTGCAGGTCGAGTTGTTCGATGGATTTCTGCGCGCCGGGCGAAAAGCCGTAGACGCGGCGGACACTGTCAAAAAACAGGTAGCCCTTGGCCAGCAGCGGATGCGCGGGATCGAGGAACGTGGTGTCAATCCGGCCGGAGCAATTCATGCCGCGCGAGCGCGCCAGGCGGAAGCCCTCCGTTTCCGAGGCCAGAAAGACCGCCAGCCGGTCCACACCCAGAGTTTCCGAAAGGCGATCGGAAATCTGCCGAAGCAGCTTATCAACGTGCAGCTCTGTCGTGAGCTCACGGGCGAATTCCAGAAGTGTACGGCGATAATCGTACCGCTCGCGGTTGAAGAACCGGTCCACCCACTGTTGGATGTAGTTCACCACCGGCTGAAAGAGGATAGCCGTGAACACAATCGCCACCAACCAGACGCCGCGGCTGTTGATAGGAGGAAATGTGGCCCGGAAGAAATCCGCAAAGATCGCGAGGAGCCCGAAATAGAGACCCACAATGCCTGCGGTGGCCAGTGTGTAGGCAATTCCGCGTCGGAAAATGATGTCCACGTCCATCAGCCGGTAGCGCACGATGGCATAGCCGAAGGTGACCGGCAGGAAGACCAGAAACAGGGCCGAGGCGTTCATCCAGGCGTTCGGCACAAATCCCAGGAAATAGGGCAGGGCGTAAAGCCCCGCGAAGGGGACTATAGCCACCCAGGTTCCCCGAGTGACCCACTTCAATTGGTGCTTCAGAACGGCATCACGCGCGCCGACATAGGCGTGGTGCAGCGCCAGTGCGCCCGCCAGGAAGTACGCGCCCAGATAGAGCAACTCAATCCGGTCGAGCAGCCAGCGCGCCTGGAGGAGCGGCAGAGGAAGCACGAGGATGTCCATCGCCACCAGGGCGTGCACGACCCCTAGGAGGACTCCTGGGGCATAGAGAAGCGGGGCCACGTAGCGGCGATCGCGAAGCAGCGTTGAACGCTCCGGAAACGTCAGGCAGAAGTGCAAAAAGAGAGCGGGCTGTAAGACCCAGGCGAGAACATTCAGCCAATAAACCGTCCAATCAAAAAGATTCAGCTTGCCGGTATAGGCAAAGGTGTAGAGGACGAAAGAGGCCAGGCAGAAGATATAAAAGTGTCGTGATTTGCGCGCCGTCCAGCGCCGGAAGAGGATATATGTGCCAATCAGAAGGTAGAGCAGCCCCACCAGCGCCAGGTAATTTCGGAACGAGCCGGAATTACTCTGAGGACCCAGAACCAGGCCGGTGTCAAAGGGCTCACCATTTCGCGTCAAGCTGTAGGTGGCGAGAGACCAGACGCCGAGTTGGTAGATTCGCTGAACCGCATCCGCAGCCGAAGTGATCGTCTCGCCGTTGATCGACTTAAGTTGGTCACCTTCGCGGATTCCAGCGCGGTCGGCCGGGCCCCCGTGCACGACAATCCAAGCCGTGACGCCTTGAGCAGAATCGATCCAGGATACCCCATCATCTGGGACCTGGTACAGGTCGCGCTGCTGGTAATTGAGGATTCCAAACCCCACCAGAACCAAGCTCAGGAGGGCGAGAGAGAGCGTGGTCAGTCGAAAGGCTGGTATTCTGGTCACTTTGACTTCCATTTGGTTCCCTGCGGAGTGCTATTTCCTAGAGGATTATAGCACGTCACGTTCCAGCGAACAAGTTTGTAAAAATGTATAAGTTGTTTTTTTTAAATAACATACATAATATAATCCAAAAGAGTGGAGAGTCAATACAAAAGTCAATATATGGCATTCACTTTTCCATATCGGAATGACAAAATGGAATTATAAGCCGAGTCTTCTCGGATTTCGGCATCATGAGGCGGGCCATGGCGTGCCGAAATTGTAGCGCGTGTGTCCCGGACCACGCTCCCTTCGGCAAAGGAGCCGCCAGCATGGCGGCGCTTCCGACACCATCGCAGCCCCATGCAAGTTGCCTCGCAGGAAGATGCCGTGTACGATTGAGGTGAGGGCGCAAGCAATTGCGCTCGAATGATCCCGCACCAATGACGATCCGAGAAACAACCTTATCGGGTTTAGTTCCTAAGGGCACGATGTCATTCCTTCCGCGCCGCCTTAATCTTCGCCGGCACTGGACCGCCCTTGCCGTTCTGGTTCTTGCCTTCGCGCCCGCCGTGGCACACGCGGAACAGTGGCAGAAACTTAATCCACAGGGGTACGTGAACGACTTCGCCGGCGTGCTGAATGCAGCGACGGTGAGCGAGATCACGCGCCTAAGCACCGAGGTGGATCAAAAAGCCAAGGCACAGATTGCCGTGGTCACCATCAAGACGTTGGATGACGATCCGGTGGAAGACTTTGCCAACCGCCTTTTCCAAAAATGGGGCGTGGGTTACAAGGGAACGGACCGTGGCGTGATGGTGCTTCTGGCCACGCAGGATCACAAATACTGGACGGAGGTTGGCTACGGCCTCGAACCCATTCTTCCCGACGGCAAAGTGGGCGGATTCGGGCGCGGCATGGTTCCCTACCTGCGGCAGGGCGATTATAACAGCGCGCTGCTGCAAATGGCCCAACAAATTGCGGGAGTGATTGCGCAGGATAGCCATGTTTCTCTCAACGCCCTGTCCACTGCCAGCATGCCTGCCGCCTCATCCAGGGAACCACGCTCCAGGGATAGAGGAGATTCCACGCCATTCTTTGTCTTCTTGCTGCTGATGGTTGGAGTGCCATATCTGATTATTAAAAGTTTCATGCTAGCGTCGAATCGCCGCTGGGGGAGAAGCGGCGGATGGCGTGGCGGATATTGGGGCGGTGGATATTGGGGAGGCGGCGGCTTTGGTGGAGGTGGGTTTGGGGGCGGAGGATTTGGCGGCGGAGGTTTCGGGGGATTCGGAGGAGGGTCGTCGGGCGGTGGCGGGGCCGGCGGCGGTTGGTGACCCGCGAGCCACCTGAGCAGCAGATGAGGAGCGAAAGCGATGAGAGCGGAAGAGGATTTGAAGGAGCTCGTGAAGAGGCTGAAGGACGCTGCGGGAGGCAACCTGCTTTCCGCGGTTCTCTACGGGTCTGCCGCGGCTGAGGATTTCCACGAGGGGCATTCGGATCTCAATGTTCTTTGCATCATGCAAACTCTCGGCCGGGCCGATTTGGAAAAATTGCACTCGGCTGCGGCGTGGTGGGCCAAAAAGGGCCACCCATCGCCGCTTTTCCTGACCCTCAAGGAGCTTGACCATTCGGCGGACCTGTTTGCCATCGAACTTCTGGACATCAAGGCGGCCCGGCAGATTCTCTGCGGTGAAGACGTCTTTGCCAGGCTCGAAGTTCCCATGAACCTTCATCGTCTTCAGGTAGAAAGGGAATTGCGAAACAAAACCCTGCGTCTGCGGCAAATTTATCTGAGTCATCCCGGCGGCTCGCGGAAGACGCTGGAATTGATGACCGCCTCCATCTCCTCGTTCGCCGCGCTTTTCCGCCATGCGTTGATTGCCCTGGGCGAGGCGGCGGAAGCGAGCAAGCGCGGCGCCATTCACCGCCTGGGTTTAGTGCTGGGATTTGATCCGTCGCCGCTTCAAACCATTCTGGATGTGCGCGAGGGGCGAAAGCGCGGCCGCGATTTGGATGTGCAAGCGATTTTCGCAGGGTATCTCGAGGCGGTTTCGAAGGCCGCGGACGAAATCGACCGCCGCTTGGCGACCGGGTCGAAGGGATGAAAGGAGAAATCTCATGAAAATTGTGCTGGCCGTAGTGGGAATTATCGTCGTAATCGTGGTGCTGGTTGCGGCCATCGTGGGCGGGTCGTACATCAACAGCAAAAACGAAATGGTTCGCAAGAGTGAGGCGATCAAGCAGGCCTGGGCGCAGGTGGACGTAGTGCTCCAGCGCCGCGCCGACCTAATTCCCAATCTCGTTGAAACCGTAAAGGGCTTCGCCAAGCACGAGGAGACGGTTTACGCCGACATCGCCAACGCCCGCGCCGGCCTGCTGAGCGCGAAGTCGCCCGCCGAGAAAATCGCCGCGAACGGCCAATTGGACGGCGCGCTGGGCCGCCTGCTACTCATCGTGGAGAATTATCCCAATCTCAAATCCGATCAGAATTTCCTGGCGCTTCAGGATGAGCTGGCGGGAACCGAGAATCGCATCGCCGTCGAGCGCCGCCGGTATAATGAGGCGGTTCAGGATTACAACACCTACATCGGCCTCTTCCCCAACAGTATCTTCGCCGGCTGGGCGGGATTCCAGCGCAACAACGATTACTTCAACGCCACCGAAAGCGCAAGGCAAGCTCCCAAGGTCGATTTCAGCACGCCGAAGCAGTGACCCCTCGATGCTGTAGCGCGGGTGGGGACACCCGCGCCACAGTCGAGAGGGCAGCCAGATGTCCGTTGCGGGCACAGCAGGGACGAGGGTTCGAACGGAGGGCGGCGGCATCTTCCAACCTGGGGGAAATCACCCAATCGGTGCGTGAAATCACACAGCCACTTGGTCGAACTGCCGGGCAAGACCTGCACGGTGCGGCAGTAAGGAACTTTAGCCTCATGCAGTTGCCGTAAAGTAGATGATGAGGCCTTAAATGGAATCCGAATTGCTCATCTTCCCCATTCCTCGTGTATGGATGCGTAAGATTGCGCACTCAGGCGGGGCGACGCGGGCTGATTCCTAGGGAGGCGACACAAAGCCCGAAAAAAAACGAAGCTGGGAACATATTGAAAACAAAGGATCGCGGAAGGCGTTTTTCAAAAACGAAGCTGGGAACATATTGAAAGCATGGGCAGTTACTAAATATTGTAGAAGCCAAAAAATGCAGCCTTGGCCGCGGAGTTTGGCCGCTTCCCCGCCCCCACCCCTGTCCCCGTTCTCTCCGAAGTTAGCTACAATGCTAGCCTCTCTTAGGAAGGCCTGAACCGGGGCAACCCCTCAAAGACAGCGGGTGCCACGGTCAATGCTTTCTTGACCGTGCTCTGTTCGTGCTGCACAAAGAACCCACGGTCAGGAAGGCGCTGACCGTGGCTACCGAGGGTTGCGCTACAATCCTTCTTCTCTACTCAACTTATTCTTGGGAATTAAATCAGAACTCCACGGCGAGGCCGCCGCGGACGTAGTGATAACTGGGGCTGAGGACCAGGGACTTTTGGCCGGATGGGGTCGCGGTCAGTCCCTGCGAAAGCATATTCTGAAAATCCGCCACGGCATCGATACGCACCGGCCAATCAGCCGGCGTGGGGAGCGGCTGCCGGATTTGCATGCTCAAATAAGGCATGACCTGAAGCTCGCCCTGTGCTGCGGGATCAACCATGGTCACGCTGTTTGCGGGCACGCGCTCGTACGACGTTGAGATGCGAGTGTGGGTGAGGGGAAGCTGCGCGGTAATTTTGGCCCCCACCATCCTCGCGTCGCAACCGGAAAACCTGGTGGGCGGCGCGCCGCCGGCCGGCCCATCCGAAGTGTAACCATAGCCGCAGAGGATTCTGCCGGAACCCCCGAATCCCACAGCCTCGAGGTGCGAGCCGAACGTCTGCGCATAAATGGCTCGAAAACCAGAGGACTGATAACTGCCACCGTTCATCACCAGGCCCTGCCCGGCAGGATTCGGGAGAGCATTACCCGCAAAGGCCGCCGCATTGGCGGAGGCGCCCCATCCCCACACCGCCGCGTTGCGCAGGTTGTCGTGGTAAGCGGCAGCCTGCACTCGCGCGGACTTGCCGATGCGATGGTTCAATGCCACTTCCGCGTGATTGAGTTGCTCCATCGCCAGGCGGCCATCGCTTTCGGTAATCTGCGGGAAAGCGTTCAACAGGCTGAGGCGTTCCATCATGGAATTGGAGCCGTCGTCGTGCGCGTAACCATACTGGACGGAGACCATGGTTTGAGTGGTCGCCTGGTATTCCAGATTTACGCGCGGCTGGGCGATGAAGACGCTCTCAACACCGCTCAAGTAGTTGACGTCCATCCCCGCAGTCACCGTAATCTTGGGGGCTATCAGCCGCGTATCCGAATAGGTTGCGGATAAACCTTTCGCCTGGGAAAAGGCATTCGGCGAAGTGCCCGGGGCGGCAGAAGCACCGGGAACGAGATTGAATTGATGGTAAACGACACCAAACGACTGGGGCGTGCCTTGAAGCTGATTGCGAATCATCTCCGCGCCCACGGTGCCCTGCGCAGCGCCAAACGGGGCAAAGGACGCCGCCGTCAGCACATCGGAATCCGGCGTGATGGGCCGCAGAAATGCGAACACGCTAGCCATTCCAAAGTCTTCCGCCAGTGGATCATGCGGAGTGGAGCCCGGCAGGATTCCAGCCACGTACTCGGCGGGGGAAAGCGGAACTTTATCCGCCTTCTCATCCGGGGATTTGCTCGCCTTAGCGGGTTTTTGTTCGTGCAGGCGCAGGATGGGGCGCGTGTTGGAAGAAGTTCTCAGCACCCATTTCCAGTCGTCTCCCCAGCTCGATACGGAATTGCTGGGCATTTGAAATCGAATGGGAGCAAGCACGTCGGCAAGGACAAAAGTGGCCACCACGGTCGCGCCGGCATCCACGCGAACGCCGTTGCGCATAGCGGGTAAGCGGGCCGGCGAGCTGACTTTAAGGGAATACCATCCCGGAACCAAGTGCGCGATGGTAAAGCGGCCATGCGCATCGGTAATCATGCGCTCCGCCAGTTCGTTCCCCGCTTCGGCAGCGAACGCCGTGGGGCCCAGCACGGTCACCGTAGCGCCCATCAAGGGAACGCCCTTGCTGTCGGAAACAATTCCCGCCAGGTTGCCGTAACCCGCCGCCAGGCACTCCACCGGAAGCACGCCAGCGAGGGACAATCCACCCACCAGCAGCAGAATTTTCAACCGGTCACGCGAACCTGGACTGCTCATGAATTACGCGGTGCCTTCCCTGAAACTGTAGATCTCTTCCCACACCTGCACTCCGCAGAGCAGGGTTTAGATCACCTGGAACGTGGCGGACTGATTAACCGTCTGTTTCTTAAGATTGTCGGTAATTTTGATCTGGACCGTATACTTCCCCGGGGGCAGCGATTTCAGCGCCATCTTTTTGACAATCGTGTATTGCTGCGATGCCGACTTCAAATTTTTCGGATCCTCGGGCTGGTCCAGCAGAGTCTTCCCGTCCTTCGTAATCACGTAGTTCACATCGAGCGAAGGCTTCTTGGTCTTTTCATCGACGCTGAGATTATACACCTGCATGTAAATCCCCAATGTCTGATCCGGCGTGAAGACATCATCAACGCTGGGGCGCACCTTCGTTCCGCCAATCGTAAACATCCCGGTTCCCACCAGGTTGGTGGGGAGCGGCATGATTTGGTCAGCAAGGATCAACGAACTCGCCATCAGGCCTTTGTCCTCAGAAAAGTTGGGAACGGTAATGCCGATTTCCTCCGAACCCATGTGACCGCTCAGGTCGTCCTTCAGCACCAGGCTCAGCTTGTATCGGCCGGGTTTGAGCGGAACGTTCTCCTGATAAAGAGATCGATGTGTCTGGTAGAGCTGGAACTCGTGCTCGGGCACGTCCAGCACCATTTGGCGTTCGAAGGTGTTGACGATATGGCCGCCCAGGCTGGTCAACTCGCCGAAGATGTCCATTACGGCGTGCATTACACCGTCTTTGTCCTGAAACTGCAAGTCGCTGTTCCTGATTTGAACGGTGATGGGCGTGAGCACCGTTTCATCGGTCACGCGAATGAAGTCCGTGCGCTCGCCGAAGGGCAGCATACTCGACGAAATTCTGGAGGTGACCACCGCCTTCAGGTCCTTGAATTTAACCGGGGGCGGCTGGAAGATCTTTGCGTAGAGGTCGAGGCGCGTAAACTCGTTCATGCTCTCCGGCTCCTGGCCTCCCATGGGTGAGCCGACGGTCATTCCGTCCGTGCGGGAAAAGCGATCCATCTTCGAACCCTGACCGGCCATTCCCATCTGCTCCGCCATGGTCAGGCCGGCGCCGGGAACGTGCAACAACGCATCCTTTTCACCAGGGTCCATGGTCAGGTGGTATTCACCCGTCATGGTGGTGTCCACAAATTCTAGAATAATGTTGTTGCCGATGCCATCAATGTAGCGGTAGCGCCACTGCTCGAAGGGATAAGTGGAGGTCTCGCCGCCGCCTTCCGATTCCGGGCGCTCGTACGACCCGCCGCTGGGGTGGGAATCGATTTCGTCGGGAGGACCGTACATGATGTAGATGCGGCCACGGTCGGTCTTCCAACCGGGAATTCCCGAGGCGTAGTGCTCGTTGGCGTAGGCAATGCGGCGGTAGTATTCCTCTTTATATTCGTTCTCGGGGCTGCCGGGGTTGGGATTGCGGCGCTCCCAGAAATCCTCGATGAAGCTCTCGCGCTCATCATCCGTGGTGAGCTTCTTAAAGGCGGCTTTCTCCGCATCGGTAATAATGTAGGGGACCTCGTCGCTTAACCATTTCTTATACGGGGTCTCCATTTCTTCGCGGAGGGCCTTTTGGCGGCGCTTCTCCTCCTTGCTCATTTTGGGCTTGGCGGTCTGCTGATCCTTGTTCTGATCTTCACTCGAGCCCTGAGCACACGCACTGGGCTGGTAAACGATGAGAGTGAGCGCCACCAGTAATCCAAGCGCCCATCGGCCCACCAGCCTTTGCCATGAAGTGAAAGCGTCTGCCTTCGACACCGTTCCCCCCCTACAATGCACTGATTACATCAGGATTCTATTTTTCCCAATTTTGAAAGTCAAGCATCGTTCCCACCGACACGGAATCCCGATGACGGGCAAGAAATGAGCTTGAAAGAGGAGTGCCCCAGCGGCCCGCCCTCATGGCTTAGCGCCCGCAGAACACGCCGCGATTAATGCAAAACCCCGCATGATGGAACAGAACCAAGAGGCACCCGGTTTCCACCACAGGAGTCTGCATTAATCCGGGCGACCTGTTTGATGCACTCCCTGCGGCAAAGGTGGCCTCCTACCAAGCAGGCCTTTACCCCCCTTTGGGGACCGTCCTGGGGGCTCCAAATCCGAGTGCCGGTCACAATTTGTTTTCCGGGATTGCTCGGCAGGGGGCCGGGGCGGGGCTCCTAGCTCTCACCAGATCCGGCGAAAAACTTCGCTGTGAGGGCATACAACCCATTCCTCTTCGGACAACTCTCTGTTATTTGGCGCGTTTAGGAGTGGGGACAATTTCAGAACCGGCACCCTTAAAGCGCAAAATCAAGTTTGCCTCCGAGATTTGATCGGTCGTGAACCCGATTTGCAACGCTTACGTGCTTCGGGGGGTTCCAGCGGGAAGAAAATCCTGTCCTTACCATTCAAGAAAGCGTTAAAATGGGTTACTTGTAAGGTTAAGAATGGATAAGGCAGTGGTCCGGGGTCCTCTGCTTGATCGCCGATGTCAAGCGAGCACCGGAAGAAGTGAACAATTCGTCGGCGCTGACCCCGCGGTTTGTCGCACTCGCAGCGCAAATATTCACGAAACTTTTGCGGCTCAATTCGCGTATACCGAATGGGAGCCGGCAGCAGGATTACGTACAAAATCAAAAGTCGGTCAGCCTTCCGGCGCGCAGGACTGGCCCGCGCCCACCGGCAAGCCGAGGCGATGCCACGAGACCTGGAAGTAAGAGGAGCCCTCCATGTCGGAAATTAAAGAGTTGGAGCTGGGAAAGACCAATGGCCAAACGTGGGTAGATCTGCCCTCCCAGGTTCCAACTCGACATCGGAACGACGAGGGAACGAAAAAGTGGAAAAAGGTCACCCTCGCCATAGTTGCCATTGTGCTTTTTCTCGGGCTGGCCATCGGCGGAGTAGTTTGGAGCAAGCGCGGCGTGGTGACCGTTCAAACGGGCAAGGTGATGCGAGAGGATTTGACCCAGATCGTAACCGCCAATGGTGAGGTCAAGCCCGTTGAACAGAATCAGGCTAATGTGAACGCCAATTCCTTCGGCAAGATAACTGAAATTCTGGTTAAAGAAGGCGACCGCGTCACCAAGGGCGAGCTCCTGATGCGCACCGAGGATGTTCAGCAAGAGGCGGGCGTGGAAGCCCAGCAGGCTGCCGTCACGACATCTGAGGCGGATCTGGCGGCCCAGGACGCGAACGTCAATTCGGCCAAGGCGGCCCTCGATACGGCCTCGGCGAATCTCGCCCAGGCGGTCGCTAAACTCAATCAGGCGAGCGACAATTTTAAGCGCGGCCAGGAGCTCTTTAAGGATCAACTCCTTTCCCAGCAGGATTTCGACCAGCGCCTCAGCGACTACCGCGTCGCCCAGACGAGCAAGGACTCATCCCAGGCACAGTTGGTCCAGGCGAAGGCTCAATACCAGCAGGCGTTGTCCACCCGCGACTCGGCACGCGCTAAGGTTGGCCAGAACAAAGCACAACTGCTGAGCTACCAGAACCAACTCGATCAGACGATTTATTCCGCACCGCTCGATGGAATTGTGACCGACCTCCCAGTCCATTTGGGCGAAAATGTTGTGCCCGGCGTTCAGAACACCGCGGGCAGCCTGCTTTACCAGATTTCCAACCTCTCCATCATGACTGTGGAAGTGCAGGTGGACGAGACCGACATTCCCAGTGTCAAGCTTGGGCAGTCCTCCGACGTGCTGATTGACGCCTATCCCAACCAGACGTTCAAGGGCCACGTAACACAAATTGGCGAGAGCGCGATCGGGCGGGATACCGGCACCGCGAGCGGAACAACTAGCAATGGAGGCTCGACAACCAGCACCGACGAGGCCAAGGACTTTAA
>JASHSC010000194.1 GCA_030036915.1 Terriglobia bacterium | reverse complement strand
CGCGCCGCGTCGAACCGCGGTGCAGGTGCCAGCGTGTTCTTAGCGATTGCGGAATAACCGTGCCCACGAATTTATTCGCATCCCGGCCCAAGGGAGGCAAATCCACGCTGTGCAGCGATCCTTGTCTATTGGCCTCCAGTGCCTTCAGGATGAAGGCCGAGGTTACTCCGTAGGCCACGCCGGTTTCGAGCACAACGTTCGGCCGCAACGCGCGGACAAGTGAATAGCAAATTCTCGCCAGCACCCCACTGGCGCAATGGGCCAACGTAAACGGGGCGGCCGTCAATCCTCCTGCGACTCGATGCGCCACCTCTTGCTCGATGTCCTGAAGTTGCGTCTCCTCCAGGTGCGATCGCACGCCGGCATGAAGATGAACCTCCAGGTCCGCAAGCGCCTCCTCCCATTCGCGGGGAGAGTAAATACCAGGTCCCGCTTGGCGAGCTTTGTCGGCACGAACTTCCATCTTCGCCGCGATTCGGTCCCAAGCCTCGAGGGGGTTCGTCCCGACGAGCGCCGCCAGACGCAGCATCTTCCCTGCAAACTTTTCCGCGCCGTGCGTTGGCGAAAATGTGCTGTGACCTTGAGCTACAGGGGCTTTGGTAAACATTCGTCTGCCCTCCACGCACGCCTGAGTTTGACCGCCCGCCTGAGCTTCCGTTCAGGTCAACAATTTATACTGTTGGTGGTACGTTGCATATCGGGCAAGTACCTGACAGAGGCGTGTACCCTCTCACTCGCACCTTGCGGATGCGCATAATTTCAAAACTGGTGGGGTCAATCCACGCTAGTCCTTGCACCAGGATTCCAATCGTCTGGTTCTGATGCAGCACGTCCGGCTGCTGGAACTCCGTCACCGGAGGGCTGTTCTCCATGGTTTCCGCAAAGCCGACTATCTGCGTCTCCTGCCCCTTCCAGGTCTGGCGTCCAAAGTAGCGGAATCGGCTTGCGGGCTGGAACTCGGGATGGAAATAGAGCATGGCGGCGGTGAAGCGGGAAGTGAGAATGGCCGCACGCAGGTGGAGGTAGTCAACGGCCCTGCCCCTACGGAATTCAAACTGACCAAACCCTGTCTGACATTTTGTCCCCCGAGGTGGTTAGAGGTATAATTTGCCCCGAACTCAAAATTAAGAACTGGAATCCCTGTTTCGTGGCTCGATAAATCTGTTATTGCTCCGATGACGTAAACTACCTGGGAGGGACCATGAGATTCGAAGATATCCCAACGTGGGATTTATGGAAATCGTCGAGTTCTTCTTTCCTGACGATTCGGGCCAACAAGCCAAAGTTGGTCCGAATCGATGACCTGATCAAGAAATACCCGCAAGTTCTCGGCCCATCGAAATTGAACATTCTGATGGAGCTGAAGAACGCTGTGATTGACTGGGCGGCAGACAAGATCGACCGGGATGCGGTCACCGGACGCCTGCCGGCGATGAAGGCGCTCGAAGAGGTGGTGACTCGCAAGCTGAATGAGCTCGACGGCTGGGGCGATCACCAGTATCTTAACGTTGTCTGTATCGGTTTTGCGGCCCAGCTTCCGCCTTACTCAGAAGCCGCCAGACCGGCGGGATTCACCGTTGAACAGCGGGCGCAGCAGCGCCGGGTAAACGAACTCCTGGATATCGATGCAACCTGCCAAAAACTCATCGGGGGTATTACCGGCGCCTATCGTCTCTACCAAGCCTACAAGGCGCGAAAGAAAATTACGCCGGAAGTGGACGCCACCATTCTCAAGATCTTTATGGCCCCGGAATTCTTCTTCCGGGGGCCTTACGGCGCTTACTGTGACATCGGTTGGATGTCCGATATTCTGACCAAGATCCGCGTGGAGATAAACAATGCCAAGTATTCTGACTGGCTGTTTGTGAATGGGACCGCTATCTTCACCAGCGAAAAGATGTCCGGCGAAGAGAACGAAGTAAACGTAAGCAAAGGCCGTCTGCTGGAAAACTATGCCATTGTGCAGAGGGGCAGCCTCAAGACTTCCGAACACCACGACGTTCTCATCGCGAAGGAGTTCCCCTCGCACATTGATTTTCGGCATCAGCATGACAACCCCCTTGACTGGTACAACCCTGATGTCTCGAGCGCCATCATCGCCAATCGGAGTGCGAAACACCTCTCGCCGGAGGGGGGAAGAGTGGACCCGGCCGCCAGGGGGATGGACGATCTCGACGCCCGCACGGCCTCGGTCTCGGAACTCGTGGGTGGCTCCATCTTCACCATGAATGGCATCACGTTTGGGCTAGAGGTCTGCCGGGACCACTTGATTGGCCGGCTTGCCCATAGCAGTGAAGGCGGCAAAGTGCAAATCCAATTGATCCCATCCTGGGGGGCATGGATTGAAAGGCAGTCCCTTGCCTGCGTTCCAGGCGGCATCGTGTTCAACGTCGATGGCTCTAAGGGAACGAGCGACCTTCTGGTAAGATCCGGCGCCGGCGTCAATTATCGGCCCGTTGACTACGGCGGTTCGGATGACCAGTGGATCACCCTTTACGCAATGCAAAAGATTCCCTGGCCAGGGCGGGTTCGGGCCGACGTTGCGATGGGCCTGGGCCTGAGCCGCGACCGGCTGAGTGGAACCGGATACGTGTGAACGCGCCCTGGGGGGCGGGCTCTGTTCCCCGTGTTCCCAAGAAACCGCTCACCCTATCACCCCTTCTCTCCTCTTTCCTCTCCCCAGGGAGAGGGAAGAGGGGGAGAGGAGTTGGGGTGAGGGGTCATTCCCGCACGATGAATAGCAGCGAATCGCTGATTCCCTGAACTGTCAAGCTCCGGCTGCCGCCCCGGCAAAGCCGGGGGATCTCCCAACGGATTAGGCCTTAATCGAACCGATCCGTAGTGGGTCAGTTTGAAATTTCGGCGTAGGGGAACCCCTCGCCCTGCCGCCCATCGCCTTCGGGCGACGGGGCGCGGATGCCCTGCCCGATGT
>JASHSC010000193.1 GCA_030036915.1 Terriglobia bacterium | reverse complement strand
ATCTCATTTCTGCCTCCCGGCGCTAAAATTCCCGCGCCAAGATTCCGGACGCCTCCCCATTCAACTGCGGAGGGAATCCCCGGAAACCAGATTTGGAGTTTCTTCCAAAGACCCTGCTGGTAATTGACGACGTCCCGAACGGCAGGGGATTTCGGACATTTTGACCAGCCTATATTACGCTGATATCTTTAAGGAATAAAGCCCAATGCGTTGTGGTGGGTCAATTCGAATTCTGTAGGGGCAGGGCTTGTCCCTGCCCTTCAGTCCAGCGACATCGGGCAGAGGGCACCCGCGACCCGTCGCCCGAAGGCTATGGGCCGCAGGGCGAGGGGTGCCCCTACGCCGAAATTTCAAACTGACCAACTACCCAATGCGTTGGTTTCAGGTGGGTAAGAGGAAGTTGGGAGGGGTTGCGGCATTTCGTGTCACCTCCCTCGACGATTCGCCCCGTGTCTCCAATTCCAGTATTATTATTGATGCTTGGAACGCGTGAGCACTTTCAATTCCCAAGGGGGGTAGGCGGAACTTGATCCACGAAATTCTTCCAGTAGGGATGCTGGCATGTAATTGCTCGATTTTGGCGGATGAGACTGCCCGCGAAGCCGTAGTGATCGATCCCGGCGACGACATTGAAGAAATTAAAAAGATTCTCGGTAAACATAACCTGCACGTGAAATATATTATCGCCACTCACGCGCACATCGATCATGTGGGGGGAATCGAGAAACTCAAGAAGGCTACGGGCGCGGCCGTATTAATGCACCAGAATGATCTGCCCCTATATCAAAGCCTTGCCATGCAGGCGGATTGGCTGGGTGTTGAGGCGCCGGGGGTGACCGAGGTGGATCAATTTCTGAAAGAAGGCGATTCGCTGCGCTGGGGCGCGCTGAGCTTGGAAGTCCTGCACACGCCGGGGCACTCTCCGGGTAGCTTGTCGCTTCACCTGCCAGGAGAAAATCAGCGCATTCTGAGTGGTGACACATTGTTTCAGGGAAGCATCGGCCGCACGGACCTGTGGGGCGGCTCCTGGGATGAAATATTGCGGTCGATTCACAATCGGCTGCTTATCTTTCCAGATCAAACGCCGGTGTTTCCAGGGCATGGTGCTCCGACGACGATTGGGAAAGAACGCGAATCAAATCCATTTCTCCGGATAAAGTGAGGATGGCGGGTGTTGTTGGAGGAGGTTTTCAATGGCTGATATTCGCATCAGGCATGGCGTCAAAAAGATTCACCGCGGTTCTCAGGTGGTCTTTGGTGAACGTGCTCATTTGCAGGACGTACTAAGGTCGGTTGAAGCAGCTCAGCTTCCGCGCGCGCGCAAACAGGCGGAGATTGGCCAGCTCAAACAGATGATCGAGGCGCGAACGCAGGACCTGAATGAGTTCAGCTCCGCATGGGACGCCAAATTTGAGCAGGCCCGCGATACGCAAACCACAGGCCACGACCTCCTGAAAATCGGCGCGCCTCTCCATCCGGATGACTACCTGCTTGCCCGTGTTCTCACCGAACATCCGGAGGCCCCGCCGGAGTTGTTGCAGAGCCTGGCGGCGCACCCTTACGCTGCTGTAAGGGAAAATGTGGCGCGTCACCCTCACACGCCCGTGGCGGTTCTGCGCGCCCTGGCCGCAGACCCTCGCGAACCGTTGTGGTTTCTCGTGGCATGTAATCCCTCAACCCCCGCCGATCTTCGTGACCGTTTGCGCGAGCGAATGAAACAGAACCCCCAGGCTGCGCGCTGACAATCGAACCTCGGGAATCCAAACTGTAAATTGGTACTGGTGTCCTGACGAAGAAGTTCGCTTAAGAGCTCAGCCCGAGAAGCGGGCGCCCTGGGCTAAGATATTTCGCCCCTGCGGGGCTGAAAACTTGCTTCACCCTTGCGGCGAAAGAAGGGCATTTCAGACTCAGGACACTAGAGGGCCCTTCCCAGTCTTCCTGATTAGCCCCTTTGAACTGCCGGACTTCAGTCACCCAACAACAAAAGTTCGTCTCCAAGAGCCAAAATGGACCGAGCGCATACTGGTCGGATTGGCTCTTTACAAAATGCCATATCTTGTCTAAATTGGACTGGTACACAGGCCATAGGAGTTGAGGTGCCATGCTGGTTACGCTCGATGCAAATTTGCGGAGACCGCTTTACATGCAGATTCGCGACCAGATTCGCGGGCGAATCATGAACGGCGCGCTGAAGGCCGGTGACCGGCTCGATCCCAGCCGCGAATTGGCGCACCAATTAGGGGTTCATCGCACGACGGTGGGCAACGCCTATGCGGACCTGGAATCCGAAGGTCTGATTCAGGGAACCGTGGGGCGGGGAACATTCGTCACTGCGTTCGCGGAGACGCTGCGTGCTCCCCGCAAGTCGCCGGGACGGCCCACCCAGGACATTTTCTGGGAAAG
Source organism: Terriglobia bacterium (assembly GCA_030036915.1). Classification (GTDB taxonomy): domain Bacteria; phylum Acidobacteriota; class Terriglobia; order UBA7540; family UBA7540; genus Bog-366. The sequence goes on along the minus strand of JASHSC010000193.1, from coordinate 5,730 downwards.
TTTTTTCCCCAAGGAGGCTCGCGACGATTCGCTGGGCCGATTGATGGCGAGCTCCGCTGAGGAGGGTGTGATTTCTTTTGCTGCCGCGCACTGCTCCGAGGAATTGACTTCTCCTGACCTGATTCGTCGCGCCGCCGATGCAGTTCTGCGCCGCGAAGGCGGCAGGCTCGTCCAGTACGGCTCCACAGGCGGCTATCAACCCCTCAAGGCTTACTTGCAAACTCGCCTCCGCCGCGACGGAATTCCCGTGGAGCTCGACGAAATTCTGGTGACTCACGGTTGCCAGCAGTCGCTCGACCTGCTGCGGCGCGCGCTGGTCTCTCCGGGTGACTCCGTGGTGTGCGAGAATCCCACCTACACGGGGCTCTGGAACGTTTTCGAGTCACCCGGCGTGCGCCTGCTGGGCGTTCCGGTTAGGCCCGATGGAATGGACCTCGACGCACTCGTATCGCTTCTCGAACAGAATCGCGTCAAACTGATTTTCTGCAGCCCGTCGTTCCAGAATCCCACCGGATTCACCATGCCGCTCCCGGCGCGGCAGCGGTTGCTGGAAATTACGAGGCGCTTCCAGATTCCGATCGTTGAGGATGACGTGTACGGAGCGTTGCGATGCCGGGGCCGGCAGATTCCTCCTCTCAAGGCCCTCGACGCGGCGGGGCTGGTGATTCATTTGAACAGCTTCTCAAAGGTCGGATTCCCCGGCTTGCGCGTCGGCTGGATTGTGGCATCGCGTCCGGTGATCGAGCGCCTGCAATGGGCCAAGCAGCGTGCTGACTTGCACACGAACGTGTTGGGCCAGGCGGTCGTGCAGGAATTGGGCGCTCGCGGCTGGCTGGACAAGTGGATTCGTAAGACGTGCAGGGCTTATGCGCATAAGCAGGATCTGCTCCGGCGCGCGCTCGCGCGCCACTTCCCGCCCGAAGCTCGCGTCTTCTATCCCGAGGGCGGAATGTCCGTTTGGGTCGAATTGCCGGCGTTTATGGATGCGGAGGAACTCCTGGTTAAGGCGCGCGAGCGTCACCTGACCTTTGCCCCTGCGCGCTACTTTTATTTTCAAAATCCCCGGCATAACGCGCTGCGCCTCTGCTACACCGCTCTGCCCGATGATAAAATTGAGAAGGGCGCTGCCATTTTGGGAGATTTGCTCAAGGCGGAGATGCGCCGGGCAAGGAAGGGAAGGCCCGGAGCTTTGGCCGGCGCGAGCGTGGCATTGGTATGAAATTCATAAGGTGATTGCAGGGTGAGGGAATGGAAGCAATTAAGTCGAGTTCAATAACCGGGCTACGCAATTCGCCGCTGGAGATGACTCCGGAGGAATTTCGCTCGCTGGGTCACCGCCTGGTAGACCGCGTGGCGGAATTTTTGGCCTCGTTGCCCCGCCGACCCGTCAGTCCTGCCGAGTCACCGCTGCAAATTCGCGCGCTTCTGGGAGACTCGCCGCTGCCCGAGCGCGGGACGCCCGCTGAGACTTTGCTCGATGAGACGGCAAAGCTGCTGATGGGGCATTCGCTCTTCAACGGCCATCCGCGGTTTTGGGGTTTTATCACCTCGCCTCCGGCGCCCGTCGGAATACTGGGTGAAATGCTCGCCTCCGCCATCAACCCCAATGTGGGAGGCTGGATTCTGTCGCCCGTGGCGAGTGAGATTGAGGCGCAGACCATCCGCTGGATTGCCGAGATGATTGGATATCCCCGCGATGCGGGCGGAATCCTGGTGACCGGCGGGAACATGGCCAACATGGTTGCGTTTCTGGCCGCCCGCAAGGCGCGCGTCACATGGGACGCACGCACGCGTGGGATGGCCGGCGAGGGATCGCGCCGCCTGCGCGTTTACGCCTCGGCAGAGACCCACACGTGGCTTCACAAGGCAGTGGATTTGTTCGGCCCGGGACTCGACTCCATCAACTGGATTTCAGCGGGCTCCGACCAGCGAATCGACACTGCGGAGTTGCGCAAGAAAATTTCCGATGACCGTTTACTTGGAGATCTGCCCTTCATGGTAATCGGCACGGCGGGGACCACCAGCACCGGCGCCGTCGATCCTCTCCCCGAAATTGCCGCCATCGCGCACGAGAATGATCTCTGGTTCCACGTGGATGGCGCATATGGCGGCTTTGCGGCCATGGCGCCGAACGCACCGGCGGATTTGCGTGGAATGGGGCTGGCTGATTCAGTGGCCGTCGATCCCCACAAATGGCTTTACGCCCCGCTCGATGCCGGCTGCGCCCTCGTGCGCGACCGGAATGCTTTGCGCGACGCCTTCACTCAGCATCGCCCTTCATATTACCAGTTGCTGCAAGATGCTGAGCAGGCGGTTAATTACTTTGAGTATGGCCCGGAAAACTCGCGCAGCTTTCGCGCGCTGAAGATATGGCTGGCGATCCGCCAGGTGGGGCGCGAAGGATACGCAAAAATGATCGGCGATGACATTTGCCTGGCAGAGACCCTGTTTGAACTCGTCTCGGCCCACCCGGAATTGCAGGCTTTCCGACAGGGTTTGAGCATCGCGACTTTCCGCTACGTGCCGCGCGACCTGACCCCGGGCGATGCGAAAACTGAGGAATACCTGAACGATCTCAATAAAGCCGTGCTGGCGGCACTGCAGAAAAGCGGCGAGGCGTTCATGACCAATGCCGTAATCGGGGGAGCATTTGTCCTGCGTGCGTGCATCGTGAATTTCCGCACCGCGCTCTCGGACGTTCAAGCGTTGCCCGAGATGATTGCCCGCCTGGGCGCGGAACAGGATTCGAAACTTCGGCCGGCGGCCCTGCAAGGCAGCCGCGCCGCGGCGAACTAAATATTCGTCTGAAAGGAGTAATGTTATGTGGGAATACGACCAACCGATGAAATTGAAAGTGGGCCTGGCGGAAATGCTGAAGGGCGGCGTCATCATGGATGTTACGACGGCGGAGCAGGCGAGGATCGCGGAGGACGCGGGCGCCGCTGCCGTTATGGCGCTCGAGCGCGTGCCCGCGGACATCCGCAAGGAGGGCGGCGTTGCGCGCATGGCCTCCATTAAGATCATCAAGGAGATTATGGCCGCCGTGACCATTCCCGTGATGGCCAAGGCGCGCATCGGCCACTTTGCCGAGGCGCAGGTGCTGGAGGCTGTGGGCGTGGATTACATCGATGAAAGCGAAGTGCTGACGCCCGCCGACGAAGAGAACCATATCAGCAAATGGAATTACAAAGTGCCGTTTGTGTGCGGCGCGCGCAACCTGGGTGAGGCGCTGCGGCGCATCGGCGAAGGCGCGGCGATGATTCGCACCAAGGGAGAAGCGGGTTCGGGAAACATTGTCGAAGCCGTGCGGCACATTCGCGCCATTACCAGCGAAATTCGCCAACTCACGACGCTACGGGAAGAGGAATTGATGTCCAAAGCCAAGGAACTGGGTTCTCCTTATGACTTGGTGAAGTGGGTCAGCCAAAACGGCAAGTTGCCCGTACCCAACTTTTCCGCCGGCGGAATTGCCACCCCTGCGGACGCCTCGCTGGTCATGCAGCTCGGCGCCGAGGCGGTGTTTGTGGGCTCAGGGATCTTCAAGTCTGCCGATCCCGCGCAGCGCGCCAAGGCCATCGTTCGCGCTACGACGCACTACAACGAACCCCAGATATTGGCGGAGTGCTCCGCCGAAGTCGGCGAAGCCATGAAGGGCCTGGACGTGCAGAAAATGGACCCGAAGGAGTTGTTGCAGACGCGGGGGTGGTAGCGGTTCCGATCCGCCACGGATGAGTAAGCGTTGGTGGCCTAAAGGAGATCAAGGAATTCTTTCTCCGAAAGCCCAGCACGTTTTACTTGTGAGTGGAGAAGAAAGGGTGAGACTTCACGGTGCAGGGGAATGACCAGGATGGGGAAGCCGGGTTTCTTAAGCGTGACATGGCTGCCTTCAGGCTTGCTGGCGGTGAAGCCGGCTCGCTCGAAAGCACGAACAGCCCTGCGCCCGGAAATTCCAGCCAGGCGCCTCACACGCGAACCTCTACGTGGCTTGTTAGCACTTCAGGGAGCGAAGCAATCTCCTCTTGGCGCGCGACTTTTAGGTAAATGGTGATGGCTTTGCGAACGTTTTTCAGTGCGGCTTCAACCGTTTTGCCCTGCGACATGCAGCCAGGGAGTTGCGGCACATCCGCAACATAGCCATTGTATTCAGGGTCAAAAATCAGGTTTACCAGAAATTGTCGGGTTCGAGGCATGGGATTATTGTACAACAGATATTCGAGTGCGGCGCGGATCACTCCTGCGGAGGCGGTCATAAATCAACGCTGGACGAGGAATTGACTCCCGGCAACTTTGTCTTATGACCAACGGCCACAAATCGGTGGGAATCCTTGCGATCCAGGGCGATTTTGCCATGCATGCCAAAATGCTGGATCGCCTGGGGGCGGCATGGAAACTCGTGAAGCACGCCGAGGACTTGGATCAGGTGAGCGGACTCATCATGCCGGGGGGCGAGAGCACGACCATGCTGAAAATGTTTGCGGCGGAAGGCGTGGGTACAGCCATCAAAGATTTTGCGGCGACGGGGAAACCCATTTACGGCACCTGCGCCGGGGCGATTCTGCTGGCAAAAGACGTTACTAATCCGCCGCAGGAAAGGTTGGGATTGATCGATATCACCATCGAGCGCAACGCCTACGGCCGGCAGATTGACAGCTCGATGAAGACGGGCGAGTGCCCGGAGCTTTCCGATCATCCCCTGGAAATGGTCTTCATCCGCGCGCCCATCATTCGCCACGTGGGCGAGGGCGTGCGAGTGCTCGGCCATTGCGAAGACCTGCCGGTATTGGTTGAGCAGGGAAATATTCTCGCGGGCACTTTTCACCCTGAGTTAACGGATGATTCTACATTGCATCGGTATTTTCTGGGGAAGCTGAACCGCGACTAAGAAATCACCAGAAATCGAATTTCGAGCTTCCATTCACCTCCACACGAGGCCATGACCAAGCCAAGGAAAACTCCCCTTCAGGTTCTTTTCGTATGCTTTGGAAACGCCTGCCGAAGCCAGATGGCGGAGGCGTGGGCGAAACATGTTAGCAATGGGAGAATCCGTGCACACAGCGCCGGATTGTTTCCCTACGGCTCCATCCCTGAAGATACTCTCTTGGTGATGGACGAGGTGGGAGTCGCGCTGGACGGGCAATACTCGAAAGGCATCTATGAAATTCCCTTGGCGGAAATGGATGTGGTGGTTGAAATGGGGCCTGAAATCGAGACGCCCTTGCCCGAGGATTTCAAAGGGCGGAGGATTCGATGGGAAATTCCCGACCCCTTTACTCGTGGGCTTGCAGCGTTCCGGGATTCGCGCGACTTGATTCATATCAAGGTGGCGGATTTGCTGGCTGAGCTCTTCCCCGGGGATCCTGCCGGATGATAGTCTGCGCGGAATCGGCGTTGAGCAATCGTGATAAAATGCAATTTTTCCGGTAAGGCAGGCGCAAGCAGCAGTGGCCGGATTCTCATCGCGAAAAGGCAGTGAACACAGGAACTACTTCAGGGAGGAAAACTGTGAAAGACGAACATCCCGACAATTATGACGCGGAATTGTTGTTGCGGCTTTATGACTTGCGCCGTGAATCAAAGCTGAGGGAGGGCCGCGAGTGGTTCTTGCGCCAGTTTCACCCAAAATCCTTGGAAGATTACCTTGCCCAAGCGCCGCCGGGCTCGGAAAGGAGCGCGTTGTCTCGCATGACGATCAGCTACTGGGATAAGGCAGCTTCATTGGTGAACCACGGG
>JASHSC010000020.1 GCA_030036915.1 Terriglobia bacterium | reverse complement strand
AAATTCCGCAGTAACGGGCGAACGCATGGGAGTGGGGCAGGAAGGTAATCCGCAGATATCCGTCAACGGTGGCAGGATCAACGACGTGGAATACACCTATGACGGCATTCTGGCGATGGATACGGGCGGCAATCGCGGCCTGGATCTGTTTCCGACCATGGAAGCCATTGATGAGGTGCAGATCCACAAGAGCAATTACACGGCGGACACGGGAAGTTACGGATATGGGCAAGTGAACCTGGTCACCAAATCGGGAGGACAGCAGTATCACGGTGCATTGTATGAAGCCAACGGCAACGCTGCTCTCGACGGGCGAAATTTCTTCTCCGCTACGGTCAGCCCATTCAACCAAAACATGTTCGGCTATACGATTGGCGGACCGGTCTTCCACTCGCCCAGCAGCCCCCGCCATGACAAGCTGTTCTTCTTCTGGTCGGAGGGTTGGAACTGGCGGATTGGCCCTGAATATACCAGCGCCACGGCACCCCCACAAAGCGTTTTTACCGACACCACTCCCACGCAGTCGCAGCGCCAGGGTATTTTCACCACAACCATCACCAACCCGGCCACCGGCGCGCCGTTCCCCAACGACACTATTCCCTCCACGTCAATCGATCCCAACGCGACGTTCATCCTCAATAAATTCTTTCCACTGCCCAACCGCGCGGGCTCGCCCAATTATTCCTACTCGTCCGATACCTTCACCGATTGGCGCGAAGAGTTAGGGCGCGTGGACTACCGCATCACCGACAAGATGTCGTTGATGGCCCGATACGCGCATGACAACTGGTGGGAGAATGAGAGCATATTAGTGGGCACGTATACGGACTTCCCCACTACCCCCGGCTTCATCTCCAAACCCGGCCAGAATATGGTGATGGCGCTGACAAATTCTTTTAGCCCCAGAACGGTCAACCAGTTTACGGTTGGATTCTCGCGGAACCACATCACCACGATTCCCGGCGCCGACGCGCAACGCACCGGCCTCAATATTCCCACCCTCTTCAACGACAACAATCTGAACATCATTCCCAGCATCAGCATCTCCGGGTTCGCGGGAGTGGGAGCGACGGGATTCTCCAACAACGCCAACAACCTCTACACCTATCGCGACGACTTTACTCGCCAGGAGGGGCAGCACACTTTGAAGGCGGGCTTCGAATCCGTCCGGATCCAGAAGTTTGTTTTCAATCCCTACACCAACCAGCAAGGAACGTTCACCTTCAACGGCTCGATCACGGGCAACGCGCTGGCGGATTTTCTTCTCGGCGATACCTATGAATATACCGAGTCGGCCACAGTCCCTTTCGAGTACCTCTTCGGGACCGATTATGAAATGTATTTTCAGGACGACTGGAAGGTGCGGCCGAATTTGACACTAAACCTTGGGCTGCGGGAAATCATTTACGTCTCGTGCCCGGACGGATACGAAAAATACAACAACATTTCCGACTTCATCCCCTCGCTCTATGCCGCCTCACAGGCTCCGACGGTAATGGCCAACGGCCGTCTGGTGCCCGGGACCGGCAATCCCCTGAATGGCATCATCACTCCTACGAGCCGCGGAGGTCTGACGGGCCTGGACCGAGCCTTAGAAACCCCGCGCTATGGCAACCTTGGACCGCGTTTTGGCTTTGCTTATTCGCCGGGAGCCGATCAAAAGACGGTCGTTCGGGGAGGGTACGGAATTTTCTATCACTGGGACAATGACAACCAGCAAAGTCTTTCCGTAAATCCTCCCTTTTCCAAGTCGGCTTCGATCTTCGACACCAGTCTCGATAATCCCTCGGGCGGGACGGGCGCAACCTTCCCGGCGGGGCTGAACTCGGAGGATCCCTATTATCTATATCCCCAAGTGCAGCAGTGGAGCTTGACCGTGGCGAGGGAATTGCCCACCCATACTGTGCTCTCCGTCGGCTATGTGGGGAACCATGCCAGCCATCTCGATCAATCCTTCAATATCAATCAGCCGCAACCCAATTTGGCAGTGGCGAACGGAACGAACCTGAGCACCGCAGTCCCCTTCCTCGGATATGGCAGCATCGCCGAGGATGACCGCAATTCCTCGGCGGAATACAACGGTCTGCAAGTTGACGCCCGCCACCATTTCGCGCAGGGGATTTCGTTTGAAGTCGCCTACACGTGGTCAAAGGACCATTGCTGGCAGGTGGGGCAGGACACCTGGACCCAACAGGATGAACCGGGCCTTTGCAGCGTGGATCAGCCGCAGAACTTCATGGTGAATTACGTCTACCAACTGCCGTTCTACAAGAATCAAGCCGGCGCCGTAGGGAAACTCCTCGGTGGATGGCAAGTGAGCGGAATCACCTCCCAGTCTTCCGGATATCCCTTCACCATCAGTGAGACCGGAGACCGTTCAGGAACCGGCAACGCCGGCCGGCCTAATTGGGTGGGGCCGCTCGATATTCAACCCAAGAACGTCACCAATTACTTCAGCACGGCGGCGTTTGCGCTTCAGCCCCTTGGGGAATTTGGAAACGAGGGCGCCTACATTCTGCGCGGGCCCGGACGAGGCTTCTGGAACTTTAGCTTCACGAAAAACACAACCATTCCCTGGTTCCAGGATAAGAAAGCTACGCTCAAGTTTCGCGCCGACCTCTACAATGCTTTCAATCAGGTTTCCTTTAACAACGTCGGGACAACGTACGCGAGCGCGACCTTCGGCCAGTTGACTTCCGCGCTCGATCCTCGGGACGCGGATTTTGAGCTTGAGATTCTCTTTTGAGCAGGCTGCGCCGCAAGGGTGTTGATTTTTGCGAAGGATGCGTTGATTGGAACCCGCACATTTCCCGCTTGTTTCGCTGCGGGCTTTGTGATAGGAATAGGATGCCTGTTGGTGTCAAATAGCTTCCTTACAGCAAGCGGATAACGCGAACTGGAATCGCGGGCCAAGAGCGGGTCGAAGCGCTAGGCCCCTAAGGATTCCGCGAAAGGAGATTAGAACATGGCATTCTGTGCAAAGTGCGGTGGTCAGTTAGGCGATGGTGTAACATTTTGCGCGGCTTGTGGCGCACCAGTAGGTGGCGGGGCGGTGGCTGCGGCGCCGGCGGCAGGCGCGGGAAGCGGCTTGGCTCCCAATGTTGCGGGTGCGCTGGCCTACGTTACCATTATCCCGGCGATATTGTTCCTGGTGATGGACCCGTACAACAAAGACAAATTCATCAAGTTCCACTCCTTCCAGTGCCTCTTTTTCGCAGCCACCATGTTTGTGTTGTCGATTGCGATGATGTTCGTGGGGTTCATCCTGGCCTTTGTCCCCGTCGTCGGCTGGATCCTGGACACCCTCATCTGGCTGACCATAGGACTAGGATCGTTAATCCTCGTGATCTTCATGATCTACAAGGCCTACAGCGGCGAGAAATTCATGCTGCCGGTCATCGGCAAGCTCGCGGATCAGCAAGCGTCCAAGTAATTCGGATGCGTACTTTCGCCCGGTGGGATTTCCGGGTCGATATCGCTTGCCTCGGAATATCCCGAAGTGTGCAGTTCCTTCCCCATCTGGGGCCGAACGCCGTTCGGCCCCAAGATCTTCCAAAAACAGAAAGAAGGTTTACTCCTGTGCGGCTTTGCCCGCCGGAGGATGCACCATAGGCTCCGTCCCGGTGCCGCTCAAGCTTACCGTCTGCGTGCTGCCCTGCGGTCCGGCATCCTTCCGGGTGATGGTCAGCGTGCCGGTTTTCTCTCCCGCCGTTCCCGGCTTGAAGGTCACCGAAATGGTGCACTGCGCGCCGGCCTCCAGGGAACTTCCACAGTCATTGGTTTGCTGAAAGTCCCCGCTCGCGGTAATGCTGGAAATTGGAATGGGGGCGTCACCGGGGTTGCTCAGTTTGATGACCTGGGCACTGCTGCTGGAACCGACCGTCTGCCCGAAGAAGAGGAGTGACGAGGAAGAAAATCTTACAGCGGGGGCGGAAGTCGTCGCAGATGGGCTGGTTGCTACCAAGGGGGACATCGGAGAATGAACCTGCCGGCCCGGTCCCACTCCGAAGGGCGATGCAGAGGGGCCGGGAGCGGCTGGCTGCCCAGGCTCGGGGCTCGTCACCGGTGGTTGAGGCGGCTCCGGGTTATCGGGGGGCGGGAGAACAACCGGGGGGCCCGGCTCGCTTACGACGGGCTCAAACCCTGTCCCGCTCAATGACAGCGTCTGGGTGCTGCCGGCCACGCCGCTGCTGTTGTCGGCGACGGTCAGGGTGGCGGCAGTCAAACCGGTGCCCGTGGGGGAGAAGGTAACGTTAATCGCGCAACCCTCCCCGGCAGCCAGGCTGTTGATGCAATCGTCGGTCTGGGAGAAGTCGTCGCCGGTAATTGCAATACTGGAAACGGTCATGCTGCCGGTCCCGGTGTTGGACACGATGACCGACTGCATCGCGCTCGGCGTGTTGACCGCCTGCTGTGAAAAAGCCAGGCTGGTAGGCGCGAGCACCGCAAACGGAAAGACCGCCAACCTGAAAACTGTGCCGCCTTGATTGGCCCCGCCATCTTCTGTTGTGCCGTAGAAGTTGCCGTCGCTGCCCTGAGTCAGCCCCGCGACGGGATCATTGCCGTCCGGGCAGTTGTCTTGCGCACAAAAACTGTAAACTGTGGTCAGGGCGCCGGTAGGGGTGATTTTGAAGATGCTGCCGGAAAAGTTGGCCCCACCACTATATGTTGTCCCGTAAAAGTTGCCGTCGCTGCCCTGAGACAGCCCCGCGTAGGGGAAGTGGCCGTCCGTGCAGTACGCTTGCGAGCAAAAGCTGTAAACCGTAGTTAGGGCCCCGCTGGGCGTGATCTTGAAGATTGTTCCGCCACCGCTGAGCGTAACCCCGCCCTCATGTGTTGTCCCGTAGAGATTGCCGTTGCTGGCCTGAATCAGCCCTGCGACAGGATACTCGCCGTCCCCACAGTTGACTTGCGAGCAGAAGCTGTAGAGCGTAGTCAGGTCGCCGCTGGGCGTGAGTCTGAAGACGGTGCCATGGTTCCTGACGCCGCCATATTCCGTTGTCCCATAGAAGTTACCGTCGTTTCCCTGGATCAGCCCTGCATAAGGGTATTCGCCGTCCCCGCAGTTGATTTGCGAGCAAAAGCTGTAGAGCGTGGTCAGGTCGCCGCTGGGCGTGAGTCTGAAGACGGTGCCGGAACCGTTGGTCCCGCCACCGTAGGTGGTCCCGTAGAAGTTGCCGTTGCTGGCCTGGATCAGCCCCGCGTAAGGATAGCTGCCGTCCGTGCAGTCGCTTTGCGCGCAAAAGCTGTAAAGTGTGGTCAGGGAGCCTCTGGGAGTGATTCTGAAGATGGTGCCGGAACTGTTGGCCCCACCACCGTAGGTGGTCCCATAGAAGTTGCCATCGCTGCCCGGAACCAGGTTTCCGTCGGGGCTCTGGCCATCGAGGCAGGAGGAATCGTTGAAATCCGCGCAAAAACTGTAAAGCGTGGTTAGGGTGCCGCCGGGAGTGATTTTGTAGACGGTTCCTTCGCTGTAGGCCCCGCCCTCAATTGTTGTCCCGTAGAAGTTGCCGTCCCTGCCCTGCACTAGCACCGTGTAAGGGATTTGGCCGTCGGCGCAGTTGTTTTGCGCACAAAAGCTGTAAAGCGTGGTCAAAGTCTGTGCCTTGCCCGCCGGACCTGCCGCCAAGCTCAGTCCAAAGGTCATGCAGAGCACTAGCATGCGCAGGCTGCGATGCAGGCTTCCGGGTTCTCGGTGAAAGAGAGGCGCGGTGGTCGGCCCGCCTTCTGGAGGCCGCAGGACCGTGCACGTCCTGTTCCGGTCAAGCCACGTCAATATTCCTGCCAAGAAAGAGGGTCGAGTGTGTTCGCTCATGAGACCCTCCAAGGTCTATTTTCTGGAGTGCGAGTTATTTCCTGGCCCACTGATGAAACGGTCGCCCGGAGTGGCGGAGCAGCCGGCTTACCCCGCCGAGTATTCCATGATGTCAGCATATTTCAATACATTGATGAAATAATGTCAATGATTTCAGAACCCTCACCCTGCGCCAGGGTTGCGGCTCGCGACGAGAAGCCGTAGCTGAGTCACTCTACACCCAAGTGCAAGACTCGAGATATTTCGAGTCAAACGCTCTCTTGCTCCGTGCTCTGATCGTCCGTCGGATCGGAGATACAAACCGAAGGATAAACCGTTGAGCACCATCCTGCGACTCAAGGCATTTTTTAAGTAGCGAGGACTGGAAAATCGAGAGCTAGCTCCCATTTTCCCTTGACAATTTCCACCGGCACGGGCAACTTTGACAGTTTCGCCCGCATTGAGGCGCCCGGGCCGGGAGGAGGCTGCCTCAACTTCAACGTTATGTCAGTTCTTGTCTGTTTTCACGACCGGTGTTTCGATGGCGCCTGCTCGGCGGCGGTGTTCACGCGTTTCTACCGCCAGTGCATCGATGGGAAAGCGGATTTTCGCTATCGCGGAATGATGCATCGCGCTGGCCAGTTGTTTGACGCTGACTTGTTCAACGCCGATGAGAATGTGATTGTCGATTTCAAATACTCCAGCTCCGACCGCCTCACCTGGTGGTTCGATCATCATCAAAGCGCCTTCCTGACGGAGGCCGACGCAGCGCACTTCCGCACTCACCAGAACGGCAAGAAATTCTACGGGCCGGATTACAAGTCGTGCACCAAATTCATTGCCGATATTGCCGGCCAGAAATTCGGTTTCAAGGCGCCGGATTTGGATGAACTGGTCTACTGGGCGGATTTGATCGATGGGGCCCAGTATCCCGACATTCGCACGGCCGTGGAAATGCGCGAGCCCGCTACGCAACTGACCCTGGTCATTGAAGGGCTCAACGAGCTGGACTTTTGCGCCCGCCTGATTCCGGAGCTTCTCTCGAGGCCGCTCGAGGAAATCGTGGCGCTGCCGCACATCCAAGAGGCGTTTAAGGACCTTTACGCCCAGCATTTGAAATCCATTGAGCTGATTCGCGGCCGCGCGGAGCTTCAAGACGGGGTTGTCTTCTTTGACCTCTCGGACCTGCCGGTGGAGGGCTTTAATAAATTCATTCCCTATTATCTTTTTCCCGATTCGATATATTGTGTGGGGATCAGCCGGTCGAAAGAGCGTATCAAAATCGCCGTGGGCAGCAATCCGTGGAATAACGCACCTAAAAATGCCAATTTGGCGAGCATTTGCGAGAAATATGGGGGCGGAGGTCATGCCAAGGTAGCAGCCATCTCGCTGCCGCCCCTGGACTTGGACCACGCACACCAAGTGGCGGAGCAAATCGTGGAAGAACTTCGCAAGAGCAGGGGTTAGGAATACAGGTCAACGCTCCAGAGGTCGGAGCGCTGAACTATAAACTGCGACCCAAAATGGGACGAAGACTGAAGAAATAGCTGACGCTGAGGCGACGGGAGACTCCACCGTAGGCCATTCCCTGATGCGGCGTCAATGCCCCGGCAATGGCGCGGTTTGAATTTGTTGCGGTGAGTTCACCTCGCCATATTGCGGCGTAAAGCAGCCTCTACATCAAACTGCACCACTGCAAATGTTCCCGAATCCCTTGCGAGCTAGCGGCGGGTATGGTAAGAAGAAAGGGTTATTTCACACCACCAGACCCAGCCTTCAGGCAAT
>JASHSC010000192.1 GCA_030036915.1 Terriglobia bacterium | reverse complement strand
CCTTCGACATCCGCGTGGCTCACGAGCGCCTCACCCGAATCTGCTTCATCGATTATGACCGGGAGATAGCGCTTGTGGCTGAAAAGATGGACACAAAGACAAATCAAGCGGAAGTCATCGGCGTCGGACGATTAAGCAAAATACCGGCCACAAACGAGGGTGAGATAGCAATTCTAGTGGCCGACCATTTCCAACGTCAAGGGTTGGGGACGGAATTGCTTCGGTGCCTGGTCAAGGTCAGTCGTGACGAGAAACTGTTGGGCATCACCGCTGAAATCCTTGCCGAGAATTATCAGATGCTACGCCTTTGCGAGAAACTAGACTTCCAGTTCCACCGCTCAGAAGGGGATTCGACGGTAAGAGCAGTGCTTGATCTGTGAAAGTAGGGTCACCCCCTTTCGAAAATCACCTCTGGCGTCCGGGCACCAGTCATATCACCCGCAAGGGTTTCTGACCTAGATTGGTCATGTGACCAGCCAAGGTCATATTCACCTTCCTCCCAGTGTTCGCCAGTTGCTTCCTCTCGCCTAGTAACCTCTTGTCAATCAATGGATTATCCGTCTATCCCGCCTTTGGCACCTCTTATGCTATTGCAACATGGTGGGCGCGACAAGTTATTTGGATGCGAAGCGGCGCCCCTCGATGGGAGACGACATGGTTAGGATCGAACGGATTGTCTGTCCCGTAGATTTTTCTGAAGGCTCTTTGAAAGCGTATGACTATGCGTATTCGCTCGCACTGCGTTATCGGGCAAAACTGTCGGTCGAGCACGTCATTCCCATTCTTGAGTACGGTTTCCCAGTTTTTGATGTATCCGGGTGCTATCCGGACCTTGAGCGAAACGCCCAAAGGGAGCTCAAGGCGCTAATCGACCGCCATCCGGCAAAAGGGATAGAGATTGAAACGGCGGCATTCCGGGGCTTTGTGCCGGATTCCATTCTCGCTTCTGCGAAGAGCCAATCGGCCGACTTAATCGTCATGGGTACGCATGGCAGGCGTGGCCTTGACAGATTGGTGATGGGCTCGACGACGGAACACGTGCTCCGTAAGGCGTGTTGTCCGGTGTTGGCGGTGCGAAAGCCAGCCCATGACTTTGTCAATCCGCACTCCAGCACGGAGACGGTGCGGCTTCAAAAGATCCTAGTCTGCACAGACTTCTCAGAGTGTGCGTATGCGGCGACCGATTATGCCTTGTCCCTGGCGCAGGAATATAACGCTGAACTGATGATACTTCATGTAGTTGAAGACCTGGCGCAGGAGAGAAAGGACGTTTTGATACGCATGCTAGGAGAAAAGCTCCAAGAACTGGTGCCACAGGATGCTCGGAACTGGTGTAGCATTAAGACCAGGGTTCGGATCGGTAAACCCTATCAGGAAATCATCCAACAGGCGGTAGAGCAGCAGGCAGATTTGGTTGTTCAGGGCGTCCGCGGTCGAAACGCGCTCGACCTGGCGGTTTTTGGGTCAACAACGCAACGCGTTCTGCAGTTAGGGCCTTGCCCGGTGCTGGCGGTTCACACACCCCACGGAGGTCAAACCGCGGAAGCTCATCTCAACAATGCCGAGAAAAAGGCCTCGGGTAGAACAGCCGCGACCTTTCTTCAAAATTCACAATGCCCTGAAGAGAGCTGAGATCAGGTCATCACTTGGTAGATCCGTTTAGAGGAGTGATTCCGATGTTGGTCGCAGAAATGAGTCGAAAAGAATGTGAGGATTTGTTGGCGCGGCAGAGTCTCGGTCACCTCGCTTGTGCTCGTGAGAATCAGCCATACATCGTGCCGATCTATTTCGCGTCCGAGCCCGGCCAGCTCTACGGTTTTTCCACGATGGGACAGAAGATAGATTGGATGCGACGGAACCCACTGGTCTGCGTAGAGGTTGACGAGGTTATTGGTGCGACTGAATGGGCGAGTGTTGTTGTTCAAGGGCGTTACGAGGAGTTTCCCGACACTCCCGAATACGCCGAATCCAGAAGAAAGGCCCAAGCGCAACTTGAGAAGGCCACATCTCTATGGTGGCAGACCGCCATTGCGGTGGGACAGACTCGAAAGCGTGTTGACCGGGACATGACGGTGTTTTTTTGCATCCACATCGAGGGAGTCAGCGGCCGGCAGGGTCGGCCGGACCCTGTTGAACACAAATAGCACCGAAGGATTCGGCAATTCCGCGATCTCTCATGCCACAATGCCGGTAAGAACAGTGCCATCAAGCTTACCGGCGACACCGATGCTCGAGACTCTATGGTCGTTCGCGTAAGCTCCTTCAAGTTGAACAGTTCGGCACCGACAATCGGGGAAGGCAGAGGTGGGTAGGTGAAGGACAGTATTGAAGTGCTCAGCCCCGATGTCTTTCCTCCCCACAGAACTCCGCCGGGCAAGTTGCTGTGACATCAGTCATCGTCGCAGTCAAGCCGGCCGACTATGCTGGGGCTTACGATCACTAAGGGAGGAACGCCGATGACTGAAATCACCAAAAAAACCAGTGTGGCGGAGGTCGTAAAGACCTGTCCCACCGCGCGTCATATTTTCGACAAACACGGACTGAAAGGATGCGGCGGCGCGAATGGCCCGATGGAATCTCTGGCCTTTTTCGCTGCGGTTCACCAGGTTGATGTGGACGCGCTCGTTCAGGAGCTGAATGGCGAGATGCAGAATCCCTCGCCCGAAGGATTCATCTACCAGGAATCACTGGGAGACTATATTTATCGGCGGTTCTTCAAAGCAGGCATTGCTGTTGTGCTTTCAATCGGCGCGCTGTGGGGGGCGGTGAACCTGTGGCAAATCGCCCAGGGGGGAACATTTCTGGAACTTCACCTGGTGCCCGCCATACAGGCGCACGCCCACGCGATGATTTTCGGTTGGGTGGGTTTGTTCGTCATGGGCTTCGCCTATCAATCGTTTCCGAGGTTCAAATTCGTCACGCTGTGGCGGCCCGACCTTGCCAACCTGACACTGTATCTCATGTTGATGGGCATCGTCTCGCGCGTGGGCGCAGAAATGCTCCAGCCGATGCCGGTGGGAGTCGGGCTAGGGATTCTGGCGGCAGGGACGGAGCTTGCCGCGATCATCATATTCATCACGATTATCCTCAAGACGGCCCGACAATCGGTCGAGCCAAGGAGCCCGTACGAAAAGTTCATCATCGGCGCGTTGTTTTGGTTTTTCATACAAGCTGTTTTCAGCGACGCGTTCTTTTTCGCTAAGGTAACGGCCGAAACCCAGGAGCAGTTGGTGATGCGCATTGCCCTGCTCGATGGCCCGTTGCGCGACATCCAATTGTTCGGGTTCGCGGCGCTCATAATTGCCGGAGTCAGCCAGCGCTTCGTCCCGGCGGTCTATGGCTTGGGGAAGCCCCGCCGCGACCGGCAGAGGCTGATCTTCTACTCGATGAATGGCACGTTGCTTCTGGATCTTGTGAGTTATGTCTTGTTCTTCTCCACCGGCAATGTTTACTTCATCGCCGGTCTGGAGCTTTCATACATTCTCATGGTGGTCTGGGCCGTATTGCTGGTGCGTCAGCTACGGGTCTTTGCGCCATCCTCACAACCCGACCGCAGCCTGAAGTTCATTCGTGCAGCTTATGCATGGCTAATCTTCGCCATGGTCATGCTGCCGTTTCTGATCCCTTATGGAGTGCTCATGCACCAAGGCTTTTCGCACACCTTCATGGGATCGCACCGGCACGCCTTCACCGTGGGGTTTATCAGCATGATGATACTGGGAGTTGCCTCCCGCGTCGTGCCGATCCTCGCGGGCGTCGACTCCGAGCGCCTTAGCCGACTGTGGGGACCGTTCATCCTGATCAATGTTGGATGCGCCGGGCGTGTGTTGCTGCAGGTGCTGAC
>JASHSC010000191.1 GCA_030036915.1 Terriglobia bacterium | reverse complement strand
TTGGCTCCTCGGCCAGGACTCGAACCTGGAACCCTTCGGTTAACAGCCGAATGCTCTACCATTGAGCTACCGAGGAGTGTTCGGACGCAGGTGACATCGGCACAAGCTAGCTTTAGGTTTATAGCACAGACTGAAAAACTGCGTCAACGTGATATGCTGGCGGCGCATGGGTGTAGCCTCAAACCGCGCCAGGCAGTATTGGCCAAGCCTCGCGGCGGTTTTTCTGCTTTGGAGCACGTCTGCCGCAATTCTCGTAACCTCCCTCCGGTTGAATCGCGGCCATTTCGTTTACGCCCTGGACGACGCCTACATTCACATGGCGATGGCAAAGAATCTGGCACGCCACGGGGTTTGGGGAGTGTCACCCTATGCCTTCTCCGCAACTTCTTCTTCACCTCTGTGGACGGTACTCCTTGCCGCTATCTACCGGGTGTTTGGAGTCAACACGCTTACCCCGCTGATTTTGAATCTTCTCGCTGCTGCGGCGCTTATATTCACCGTGCAGTGGATTCTGGACTCGCTCTCGCCTTTCCTTCCCCGCATTTATGTTTTTGCCGTGATGCTGGGCATACTTTTTCTCGCTCCGGTTCCCAATCTGATATTCGCGGGGCTGGAACACATTCTCCACATGTTGCTGGCCTTGCTCTTTGCCTTCTTTGCCGGGCGAATTCTGGCGGACCTTACACCTCCGGCGCGCGTGGCAAAGGTGGGCTTCATGGCGCTGGGAGCGGCGCTCGGCGCGATACGGTATGAGGGATTGTTCGAGGTGGGGATCGTCGTGGCCATACTCCTCCTTCGGCGTCGCGCCCGGTTATCTTTTGAGCTAGCCTTCTGGTCTTTCTTGCCCGCCGCGGTCATTGGAATCGTATCGGTTGAACACGGTTGGTTCTGGCTACCCAGTTCCGTAGTGCTGAAGGGAAATATTCCGACAGGGCACGCCGACTTCCTGGCGAGCTTTCTTGCACATGCTGCGGCGAACACTGTTTATACCGGCATGCGGGTGGTCCGCTTGGCAGCCGTTGCGCTGCTTCTGATGCTCTGGCGAGTTGCGCGGCTTGATGAGCCTACCGGCGAAGACCAAAAGTCTCATGCCGTGCAGATGTGGATGATGGGAATCTTCGTGGGCGCGGCGGCGCTTCACCTCCTGCTGGCGGGAACGGGCTGGTTCTTCCGCTACGAAGCTTACCTGATCGCCTGGGGATTAACGGCCGTGGCCGTGCCGATCTGGGATCTCGCGCAGACCCTGCGTCACACCTCGCATTTCCGCCGCATTGATGGACTGGGCTTTGCGGCTGTGACTCTTCTAGCCTACTCTGGAACTCTGTTTTGGAGCACCGGCCGCGATGCCCTGGCGATGACGCTTCCGGCCTTGCATGACACCTACCGCTGGCATTACCAGATGGGGTCTTTCGTGGCGCGATATTACTCGGGAACCGCGGTGGTGGTGAATGACGTGGGCGCCATCAACTTCCTGGCGGACATTCATTGCACCGACCCGCACGGCCTGGCCGACCGGGAGATTGCGCACGCCATCCTGCGCGGTGAGCATTCGTCGGAGCTCTTAGACAAACTGGCTCGCTCGCGGGGAGCCCGCGTGGCGCTGGTGGATGACAATTGGATGGGATTTTACGGCGGCCCGCCGCGCAGGTGGTTGCTGGCGGGAGTCTGGCTCTTCCGGAATCGCACAGTGCTCGCTCCTCCCGGCCTGAGCTTCTACGCCCTTGATGAGCCCAGCCGCAAGCAACTTATCAAAAACCTCCGGGATTACTCACACCTGCTGCCCGCGGACGTCAACCAAACGGGACCTTATACCATGCCCGTGCAAACCAATGAAGAGAGCAAGTAAGACTTGGGGGAATTCCTGCGAAAGCGACCGGCGCGTGCGCGAAATGCCGGCGCGCCGGTCTACGACAACGACCTGTGAATTCAGTTGACCGTCAATTGCACCGTCTTGGCCACGACGTTGCTCACAGGCAGCGATTGATCCATCACCTGGAACGTGAAGGTATAGGTACCATTCGCGCTGGAGGTCAAGGTTCCACTGATTTCTCCGTCGGGACTCAGACTGAGCCCGATGGCGGAAAGAGCGGTGGGCTCCAAGGCCGTCAGTTCCGTAAAGGTGTAGAACCTGTACGGACCGCCTGCCACAACGGAAGACTGGTAGGACTCACCGTGGGTCGCCACCGGCAAATTCACTGTGGCAATATGCAGAACCGCGTTGGGAACGTGATCGATTTGGTAAGGAGTGGAGAGGCCGGTGGCAGCCACCTCTGTGCCGGCGCCACTTGCCGTAAAGGGCAGAACATAATCCGTTCCGGAGAGCGCGGCAAGCCCGAAGCCACCGCTGGTGGCGCCGTTGGCGAAATCAGGCCGGAAAGCGATGCCAACAGGATTATCCGTGGTCGGCGATGGCGTAGTAATGGGCGTAAGTTGGGTGAATGGATTTCCGTTTACATTGGCCGTCGAGAATTGAAGGAGTTGGCCATTATCGAAGCCCGCCACCCAAACGGTTTGCCCGTCGGGTGAGAATCGTACCCCCTGGGGATTAACCGTAAGGAAGGTGCTGGTGGCTTGAATGGATGTCCCCGAATCCGGCGCCGCACTAAACATCACGCTGACAGCCCCGGTTGTGTAGTCGATGCTTCCCGACGCGATGCCCGTTCCGCTAATCACCCCGCTTCCATTGTCGGAGCCGGTCACGGTCGCTCCACTGACGGTCCCGGTTACTGTCACCGAGCCAGGCTCTATGGGTGTGGTTGGAAGGGTACCGGAGAAAGTAGTGGAACCGTTGCCCGTTCCAATCGTTACGGCCTCCGGCGTCAGGAGCTCAATGGCATCGATGACTGTTTCGAATGTGGTGGAGTCGTTGGGGTTGGTATCGATGACTTCCACAAAGCCGAGGCTCGTTCCGTTCCCCTCCGTAACCATGGCATAGAGGCCATCGGGCGAAACATCAATGAAATTCGGGGTCAAGCTGGTTATTTGCAGCGAAATGCAACCGTCGGCGTTTGAGTTGGTCGCTCCACCGTTGTAGGCGGGGATTTGAGTCAGGAATGTTGTTGTATTCGAAGGTTCGGCGTCGATTACACAGACCTCATGGTGGCCAGGCCGCAGCACGTACGCATGTGTCACGCGCGTTGGGCTCGATGAGCTGCCGGTATTGAAGGTGGGCGCCACTTTGATATCCAGGGCGCCGCCGGCCTCCGGACTGTTCGCGAGCGAGATCGTGGCGACCTTTGTCGCAAACGTGCCGCTGCTCGGGTATCCGTCAACCACCTGCACGTTATCCGATACCGGATTTGCCACGTAGGCGTAAACATCGTCGGGAGTATTGAGTGAGTTTGTTGTTCCGCTCACAACTTTCGGGCCGGATGCGACGGCAGACACGTCACCAGCAGTGGTGGAGAGTCCCGAAGCGGCCGTCACCGTGTAGGGCGCCGCGCTGAGCAAAATGTACAGGTTAGGTGTCCCGGGGTCAGCAACGAATACGTCCGTTCCATTGGGGGAAGCAGCGGGGTAGTTGCTTGATGTTCCCCCTGTAGTTACCGTGCTCAGGAAGGAGGGCGCGCCGCTCGAAGTGCCAAACACATCGACGAGGTCGTTGGCCGTGTCTACCACGAAAGCGTTGGAGGGTAGAATGTTGGTGCTGAAATATTCAGTCGGACAGGTAGAGGCTGCAGTGCAGGAAGGCGTGGTGCTGTTTCCGAGGTCGGCAACTGAAATGATAACGGTCTGGTCTGAGCCGGAAGCGCTGGGCGCGCCGAAGAAAGTAACTCCGGAAAGCCCGGCATTCGGGCTGGGATTGGGTTCCGAAACACCAGTGGTCCAGTCATTAGGAGGGCTAGGGCTACTGCCTATGCCTCCGATGTTGTTTGTGGGGGCAGTCCAGGTGTAACTGGCTTGGGCATTTCCCGGTGAGCCCGTCCCGCCGCAGATGCCGGTGTTCAAGGGAACCTGGCAACTAAAGAGAACACTGAAAGGCTGATCCAATTGGCCGTTGGGCAAATTGCAGGGAGTGCCAGAGGTTCCACAGGCGACGGATGACAGCGCCTGGTTCTGGATCACAATCTCGGGATCGACGGCAATTTCGGTCGCGGCCGAGGTCGAAAGCACGCTATTGGGGTCCGTCCCTGTGGTGGCTGCCGGCGTGCTGAGGTTAGCCGTATCCGAAGCCGTGATCGTTCCTGTGCTGGTAGTCCCCGTAACCGCCGCGTTACCGCTGTTGCAGGGGAGCGAATTTGAGGAATCAGCATTGTCAGTAACCGTGGTGCAGGCAATCGGCGCAGGGAATCCCGTCCCGCTTAAGCTTACGGGCGGCAGTCCCTCTCCAGTCGGCAGAGTGTATACGAGATTCGCACTGCCCATGGGCATGCCGTAAGGCCGGCCGAGAACGGCGTCGGGAACAGGAGATGGCGTCGGTCCGGTAACGACCAGTTGCGAGCGAATGGTTAGGGTGTCCGAATTGTTCGTCGCCGTCCCTCCGGGCGTGGAGGCGTTGCCGGTTTCAGCACCGGTGAAGGTCAGCGTCGTACTGCCCGCCGCGCCGGTAATCGGGTTGGCGGAGCAGTTGAAGGTGTCGGACGGGTTCTGCGTGCAGGTATAAGCATCGCTTACAGTATCCGTCAGCGAGGTTCCGGTGAGGGTATAGTTGCCCAAGCCGTTGGTTAGGGTGTATAGGAGGGCCGCGCAGGTTCCAGCCGAGCAGCCTGAGCTCGTACCGTACCGGCGCCCGGTCACGGCGTCAACCGGCGCGCCGGGCGCTGTTACGCCTAGCGGCAGCTCCACCGTGAGCGTATTCGTATAAGCCGAGGTAACGGTATTCGCGGGCGTCGAGCCATCGGCTACGTCCTTCACGGAAACATTGGGAGTGTAGGGGGACCCCGACGCCGGCCCCACGCCAGCGGAACTGCAACTGGTCGACGTGTTGGTGGTGCCGGAATTGGTGCAGGTGAAATTCAAACCAGCCGGCGTTATGCTGTAGTTGTACGCCGTCACTGTGCCCAGCCCGCCCCCGTTTTGAGTATAGGAAGCCGCTGTGCAAGACGACGTGCCGCTCGCCCCGCACGTACTCCCCTGCCCATACGTGCGCGCTTGCACTCCATCCGCAAACGTGGGCGCTGTCCCCGTGATGGCGATCTCCGGGTGCACCGTCAGTGTATTCGTATAAGCCGACGCAATGGTATTCGCGGGCGTCGAGGCATTGGCTACGTCCTTCACCGAGACATTGGGAGTGTAAGGGGACCCCGACGACGGCCCCGCACCGCCCGAACTGCAACTGGTCGTCGTGAGCTGCGAGGGTGAATTGGTGCAAGTGAAATTCAAACTACCCGGCGTCAGGCTGTAGGTGTACGAGTCGGACGCCGTCGTGCCCAGCCCGCCCCCGTTTTGAGTATAGGAAGCCGCTGTGCAAGACGACGTGCCGCTCGCCCCGCACGTACTCCCCTGCCCATACGTGCGCGCTTGCACTCCATCCGCAAACGTGGGCGCTGTCCCCGTGATCGCGATCTCCGGGTGCACCGTCAGTGTATTC
>JASHSC010000190.1 GCA_030036915.1 Terriglobia bacterium | reverse complement strand
GGCCTCATCATGCGATTGAAAATTCTGCCCGGAATCATTTTGCTGGCGTGCGCGAGCGCCGCGGGTCAAATGCCCATGGCCCATCAACACATGCAGGAGCCCAACGCCAGGTTTCGCGAGCTTCCCCCTCCGCCGCTCGTGCAGGGCATCGGCGACGCCAGCATGAAAATTACCACCGACTCCGAACAGGCCCAGGCGTACTTCAACCAAGGTCTTCGGCTCCTGCACTGTTTTTGGGACTTTGAGGCTTACCGGGCCTTCAAGGAGGCCGCACGCCAGGATCCCTCCGCAGCAATGGCCTACTGGGGGATCTTCGAAGCCCTGAAATTAAGCGGACGCCACGGAGGCGTGCAGGGGGAAAAGCAAGCCGCATTGGCCAAAGCCAAATCGCTTGCCGAGCACGCCTCCGATCACGAGCAGTTGTACATCCGCGCGGCGGAGCACGAAGACAAAGCGGACGATTCCAATGAATCCTCGGCCTACCGGCGGGTGATGGAAACCCTCATCGATCGTTACCCGGACGATTTGGACGCGCAGGCATTTCTCGCCCTGGACGAAATGCGCGGCTACGAAATTAATGGCAAGCCGCGCGAAGGTGAACTCTACGCCCAAGCTATTTTGCGCAACCTCATCGCAGCTCATCCCGATGACGCAGCGGCGCACCATTACTGGATTCACGCCATGGAAGGCAGCTCGCGGCCTGAGGATGCTCTGCCTAGCGCCGACGTGTTGGGCAGCCTGGCGCCCAATTCCGGTCACATGGTCCACATGCCCGGCCACATCTACTGGCGAGTGGGAGATTACGAGCGCGCGCGGCAATCCTTCACCGCCTCGGTGCGCGTGGATGAAACTTATATGGCGGACCAGCAGATTCGCCCGGAAGAAGATTGGAATTACGCTCACAACCTCGCCTATTTGATCGCCGCCTGCGCGGAGGCCGGCCGATATCAGGAAGGTTTGCAGTGGGCCGCCAAGCTGCGCGGCATGCCGGCTCCCCCTGGAATGACCTCCGCGCGTTTTGCGATTTGGGTAGGCGGAAGCGTAGCGCGGGTGCGAATCCGCTTTGGCGATTGGAAATCAGTGCAGAGTGAATCCATTGAATTCGGGACCGGCGAGAATCCCCCCAGCCCGGCGGCCAGGGATTACGCCCAAGGCCTCAGCCTCTACGCCCAGGGCATGGATGCGGTCGAGCAGAGCGACGCGAAGCAGGCGCTCGAAAAATCTGAAGCCCTGGATGCCATGCTCTGGCGCTTGCAGGCCTCTAAGCCCAAGCCAAAAGATAAGGACGAAGACAAAGACAAAAATCTAAATAAGGAACCCGAGGCGGACGATCCCACGCCCGTGTTGAACCTCCTGGGCACCATGTCGCTCGATCTGCGCGCCAACGTCGACGCTATTCAAGGGCAGGAGGAGGAAGCGCAGGAACTTTTCGAGAAGGCCATCGAGAACGAGAAGGACCTTGGGTACTCCGAGCCTCCGCAATTCTTCCGCCCCGAGCAGGAAAGCTTGGGCCATGCCTACCTGAATTCTCACCAATGGGAAAAAGCCCGCGCGGCTTTCGAGCAAGCTCTGAAGCAACGCCCCAAGAGCGGTCACGCGATCTACGGAATCGCGCGGTCATACGAAATGGCCGGTGACGTGCCCCAGACGACGCAAGCCTATCGGGATTTTCTGGCAAGCTGGCAGAACGCCGACCCTGATTTGCCGCAAGTCAAGCAGGCCAGGAGTTGGCTCGCTACCCACGCGCAGTAAGCGGGAAGCGCCCCTCGGATTGCCTTTGGCTTAAAACAATTCCCCTCGCATCACCGTCACCGCCTGTCCGCCGAGCTTCACCCGGCCGTCCACGACACAAACATTCACTACGCCGCCGCGCGCCGAGGCTTGAAACGCCACGAACTCCGTTTTGCCCAGCCGCTTGGCCCAGAATGGGCCCAGAACGCAATGCGCTGATCCCGTGACGGGATCTTCGTTTACACCCACGGCGGGCGCGAAAAATCGAGATATGAAATCGAATTCTCCGCCCTCGGCGCGTGCCGTCACGATCACTCCACGCGCCTTGGCACGCTTCAGGAGGGCAAAATCCGGCTCCAGGCTGCGCACGGCCCGCTCCGAATCCGCTTCGACCAGGTAGTCAAACTGGCTTTTCCCCACGTAGCGCGGCGCAATGCCCAAACCATTTACCAATTCGTCCGGGGGATTGGAGGCCTCCTCCAGCTTCGCTGGAAAATCAAGTTCAATCCAGTTGCCTTTGCGGTCCGCCGTGAGCAACCCGCTCAGTGTGTGAAATCGCGCCTGCTCATCCGCCCGAAGCACACCTGTTTCCCAAAGAATGTGCGCACTGGCAAGCGTCGCATGCCCGCAGAGCGCCACCTCCGTCGTGGGGGTCAGCCAACGCAGATTAAATCCGTCTTCGTTCGGCACCAGGAACGCGGTCTCCGATAGATTCATCTCCCGCGCCACGTCGCGCATCCAGTCTTCGGGCGCGGGGTCGGAAAGAATGCAAACAGCCGCCGGATTTCCCGCAAAAGCGCGGCTGGTGAACGCGTCCACTTGATAAATTGTCTGCGCCATGGCGTGTCCTTCCTCACGGATTCAACGTTGCACAAGCTCAGGAATACACGTTGGCATCAGTAAAGGCGCGGAGCAAGAGCCAATCGTTTCAATTTCGAATGAGGCCAACACGCAGGTCGAGGCGCCGCGCGACCGAGGGCAGGCGGCAAGGTCGCGGCGATTCAACGGTCCGAGGGGGGAATGCATCACTTGGCGCCTTTCAAATGTTCATCAAAGAAGTCCGCTGTGGCACGGTAAGCGGTGATCCAGTGTTCGTAGGTCAGGAAGTCGTGGATTTCATCGGGGAATACGATTTGCCTAAATTCCACTCCTTGTCTGCGCAGCGCCTCCACAAGCTGAACCATGTTGGAGAACGACACGTTACGGTCGTCATCGCCCTGGATTAACAACACGGGTGAACGCCAGGTTTTCACGTCCGCCATGGGTGAGGACGCATACGCCACGCGCGCCCAGTCCTCGAGCTTTTCGGGGTTCTCGGCCGGCAGCGTGTGCGGAACCTCCAGGTTCCAATCGTGCACACCGTGAAAATCCACGCCGCAAGCGAAAAGGTCGGACGCACGCGCCAGTCCCAAGGCCGTCAGGTAACCCCCGTAAGACCCGCCCCACAAGCCGATGCGCGCAGGGTCAACGTCCGCGCGCGAGCGCAGGTAGAGACCCGCTCCCATCACGTCATTGAACTCACTCGCCCCCGTGGCGCCGTAATTCAGCGCCTCGCGAAATTCCATACCATAGCCAATGCCGCTTCGGTAATTTACCGCAAGAACGATATAACCTCGGCTGGCAAGATATTGATTTTCGGCATAAGCATTGTGGTAATACTCCATGTAATGCCAGCCGAGCAGCATCTGCCGGCGTGACCCCCCGTGAAAGAAAACCAAGGCGGGATGCTTTTCACTGGGCCGGGCATCTGCGGGAATGAAGAGCTGGCCGTGGAGCCTCAGTCCATCCGCGCCGGAAAGGATGACCTGTTGGGGCTCAACCAGCTTGGCGGCCGGAAAGTCTTTGGGCATCGAATCGGGCGCGATGTCGTGCATTCTGCCATCCGGCCCCACTTGGGCGGGCCGGGCCGGCCAGCGTGCGTCGGACCGCAGCAGCGCAAGGTGCTGCCCGTCGCTCAGCGGCGTGGGGGACCATTCAATTCCCTGCCCCGTGGTCACGCGCTCCGGCCGGTCAGCATCCGCCGATTCCCTCCAAAGGTGCCGCCGATCAATGTCATCCTGGTTGGAATTGAAAACCACTTCGCGGCGGTCCGGCGTGATCGCCAAATCCTCAACCTCAAAGGTGCCTCCCGGCGTCATGAGATGCGCCGTGCCGCCGCTCGCGGGAACCGAGTAGAGATGTTCCCACCCGTCGCCCTCCCAGGGGAAAACCAGGCGGTCATCCGCCATCCACAGCAATTGTTGATTCGCCGCCAGGGCGCGAAAAACGCTTCCCCGCCCCGCGCGCGCTTTCCAAACCTCGTGGCCCGCGCCAGTCGTAACATCGGCAACGCGAATCGACCAAGGTGGGCCTTCGCGGTGAGGGCCAAATGCCTCACCATCGGACCTGGCCGGGATTCGAATAAAGGCGATTTGCTTCCCATCCGGCGACCACTCAGGCTCGACATCGTGATCCACGCTCGGATCGAGGAATTCCAAACTTTCTCGGGCGAAATCGTAAACAGCGATGAAACTGTGATCGCCGCGCGCGCTCACAAATGCCAGCTTCGAGCCGTCCGGAGAAAACTTCAGGTCCTCAGCCGTGCCCCGCGCGTGGATGAGCTGCACAGGTTTCTCGCTGCTGCTCAGCTTGAGGGACCAGACCTGTTCTTTATCAATGAACACCACCTCATCGCCCTTGGGAGAAACGGCGGGAGAGTGGCCGGGCCCAAGCTTGCGGGGCGCACCGCCCGCTGCGTCCACAATCCAGAGGTCCTGCTCGACCCCCTGCGGAAAGCTGCGCGGATTGGGAGCCTCGCGCAAGTTTTCAAAGTCGCCGCCGCGCACATAAATGACGGAGCGGGCGTCAGGCGTCCACGCAATTTCGCCCAAATCCTGGCCATCGTCCGATGCGTAGTTCGTCAGGGGCCGGCCTTTGAAGTCGGGAGGTCCTGCCACCCAAACGTTCCGCATCCCGCGCTCATCAAATGCCCACGCCACCATGCCGCCCGAAGGCGCCGCCACCATTTCGCTGGGGAAGGGCGCGCTCATCACTTGCTCGATCGTGAAGGGTTTATTTTGGGCCGCCGCCGTCCCCAAAGCCATCATTGCGACAAGAACCGAAAGAAAATATCTCATCGTCGACATCCTCAACTCTCCCCGGATTGTTTTGCCTTAGCGCGGCAAAGAGTACACATCGCCGGCCAGGTTATTCCGGACCCAAGCTCTTGCGGCGCTGAGCCTCCGCCGCGAATTCAGCACGTTCCTGCTGGCAAGCCCGAAAAATTGAGGATAACATGGTCGGGATGTTCGAGCCCGAATCGCTTGCCATATCCAATTTAATTGCCCAGTACCGCTCGGGAGCGCTGCGCCCGGTGGAAGTGATTGACTACATTTATCAGCGCCTCGAGGTTGCCGACGATCGCATATGGATCTGCCTGGTGACGCCCGATGAAGCCCGGGTGCGGGCGACTGAACTCGAGTCGCAGTCGCGCGACTTGCCTCTTTACGGCGTGCCTTTTGCGATCAAAGACAATATTGATGTTGCGGGAATGGCGACCACGGCGGGATGCCCCGCCTTCGCGTACACAGCCGTCCAAACGGCGCCGGCGGTGCAACGTTTGCTTGCCGCCGGAGCGGTCCTGATTGGCAAGACCAATATGGATCAATTCGCGACGGGCCTGGTGGGCGTGCGATCGCCTTACGGAACCCCGCGAAATCCCTTTGATGAACGCTATGTTCCCGGCGGTTCGAGTTCCGGCTCCGCGGTGGCGGTGGCCACGGGCCTGGTGAGCTTCGCTCTGGGCACGGATACTGCGGGTTCGGGACGTGTTCCGGCGGCGTTCTGCAATATTGTGGGTTACAAACCGACGCGCGGCATGCTGAGCAACCGCGGAACGGTTCCCGCCTGCCGCTCGCTCGATTGCGTTTCGGTGCTGGCCCTTACCTGCGCGGACATTCTCACGGTCGCTCGGCTCGGCACGGGCTTCGACGCGGAAGACCCGTTCAGCCGGGTTCCGCCGCGGCCGGAACTGGCGCTTGAGGCCGCCTCCACCTTCCGCTTCGGCATTCCCCGCGACGACCAGATGCAATTTTTCGGGAACACTGAAACGCCCGCGTTGTTCGACCGCGCGCGGCAGGACATGGAAGCGCTGGGCGGCGTCGCCGTTACCATCGACTACGTGCCCTTTTCGGAAGCTGCCGCAATGCTCTACGGCGGGCCGTGGGTGGCGGAGCGCTGGGCGGCCCTCGGGGAGTTCGTGACCGCGCACCCTGAGGCGCTGCATCCGGTCACGCGCCGCATTTTGGAAGGCTCAAAGGACTATTCCGCCGCCGACGTTTTTCAATCCGCCCATGAGCTCGCCTCGCTCCGGCGGCAGGCGGAAGCCACTTGGAAGGGAATTGACGTTCTTCTGCTTCCCACCACCGGAACCACCTACACCCTCGCGGAAATCGAAGCCGACCCCATCGCCCTCAACACGCAGTTAGGTTACTACACCAACTTTGCGAGCCTTCTCGATTGCTGCGCCGTGGCGGTGCCGCACGGATTTACGGAAGCGGGGCTGCCTTTTGGCGTTTCGGTGATTGCTCCGGCATGGCGCGACGGATTGGCGCTGGCCATCGCGGAAAGATTGCACCGCGTCACCGGAGCCCGGTTGGGTGCGACGGACGCGCACGTTCCCGCAACAGGGTTGGACTCCAATTTTGTTCCACTGGCCGTGGTGGGGATGCACTTGCGTGGCCAGCCGTTGAACCAGGAACTCACGTCCATCGGCGCGCGTTTCGCCCGCGCCTGCCGCACTTCCAATCACTACCGCCTTTATGCGCTCGCGGGAACAATTCCGCGCAAACCCGGCCTGGCGCGCGTGCCCGGCGGCGGCAGTGCCATCGAGGTAGAAGTCTGGGAAGTGCCCATGGAAAATTTCGGGAGATTCACGCAATCTGTGCCGCCGCCGATCGCCATCGGCAACGTTA
>JASHSC010000189.1 GCA_030036915.1 Terriglobia bacterium | reverse complement strand
GAATTCCGTACCGTACCCGCAATTTGTTCCTGCGCCGCCGCTCTGCCTCCGCCCTTTGCATGAAATACTCGTTGTCCACAGCCAAAGGGGCAAAGAACAGCCTTTCGTCGTTCACGCCGTAAAGCTTATAGAAGCTGCGATTGAACGGCCCGGTGTAACAGAAGCCCTGAATGTGCTGGAAGAGGGTTCCCAGCACGGCTTTCTTCACCCACGCTTTGGGCCGAGAAAGTTCCAGGTCATTAAGTGAATTCGAGTCGCCGGTAATCACGCAGGGAACCCGCGCGGCTCGCGCCGCAAGGATGGCGCGGCGAGCCGAAGCATCACCCCAGCCGTACACCAACACAGCGTCGTACCTTCCGCCCCAAATTTCTGTCACCACGCCTCGGCCGGCATGGCCCTCGCCGCCTGCCGCGCCCCGCCCGGACTTTAAGACTTTGAATTTGTATCCTCCCAACAGAGGGACGTCCCAAGCCACGGAAATGCCAAAGTCCGGGTCGCGCGTGGGTTCCGCTCCCGCAAGACTCGAGTACAATACCGTCAGGTCGAGCTCCGGTTCCAGGGCCAGCCGCCGGAAAAGCGGCGAGAGATACTGCACGGGATGCGCGAGCACGATCGCCAGGCGTAACCGGCGGGCGCTTTCGTCGCGCGGGCGTGGTTTTTCGGGAGCCGCCGGGCTTAAGACCTGGTTGGTTTTTGTTGTGCTCTCTAGTTCTACCATGAGTCCTTGCGAAGCAGAGCCCCTAGGCCGCGACGGTGGCTCGAGAGCGTAAATAATGGTCGAGAATGGTTCTTGCGCGGTGGTCCCAACTGTGAGCGGATTCCACCAATTCTTGGCCGCGCTGGGCGATGGCCTTTCGCCCGCGATCGTCTGCCAAAAGCCAGTCGACCTTGGCGACGAGATCGTCCACGTCGCTGAAGCAGACGCAATTCTCGTTCTCTGTAAAGATACTCAGGATATCGGGAGTGCGTTCGTGAAGGAGAAGTCCTCCACAGGCGGGAATATGAAACGTCCTCGAAGTGATGAGGTCCCCTGACGAGGCGGTTCCCACTCTTTCATGCATGACCGCGAGATTGATTTTGGAACATGAAACGGCCATAGCGTAAGCAGGGCCGAATATCGCGCGCAGGACCGTGAAGGGACGAAGGCGAGAACTCATGGTCAAGTTCTGCCAGCGGTCCCCCCAGATTTTCAGTCTCGTTTCTGGACGCTGGGGGAGCAATGCTTCCAGAAACTGTGCTTTTTTCGGGCTCCAACTACCGATGAACGAAATGTCACAATCATACTCATCTCTGTCTCGCGCCTCCGGGACGCGCGGCCTGTGCACATCGGGGTCGTAAGCGTGGGGCAAATAGCTGGCCGTTTTCACGCCCAATAGGCTTTCAAGATCTCGAACTCCGAAACTTTTGGTCGTAAAAATCCAGTCATAGCAAGGCAAAGCCTCAAGCAGATATGGACCGTGCGTGCTGAAGGAAACATCGGGATAGAAGCAATATCGGACAACTCCCATCTTGCCGATGGCGCGGAGAGTGTCCGCGAGAACCATGGGGCCCTTGAAAACCAGGAGAAGGTCCGGCTTGTAGTGCTGCACGTCGCGCAGTAGAGCGGCGTTGAACTCCTTGACGGCGGCCCAGGTCAGCGCGCGCCGGACGACCCGCATGGGAAAAGATGACCAGAGGGGGAGATACTCTGCCTCCGTGATGGACGTTGCCTGAACGCCTGCCCGAATCAAGGCGTTGAAGGCCGAGAGTCCGGTGCATCCCAGCCAGTTTTCCCTCACTACCAGGACCTTGGTGTTTTGATAAGCGGGGTTGAACATTGTTACGCGCTCGCTACACATTCCGTCACAAGCGCCCTATCGAAGGACGGTGCGTTTACTGTAGCGCCGTCCTTTAGGCCGGTACATGTCGGCCTAAAGGGCAGCGCTACAATTTCCTAGGGCAGCCGCCGTGCCGCCACCAGTCCCAATGTGCCGGACGCGGCGAGGTCCGAGAGCCAGCCGCATAGAGGCCTACGGTCAAACGGCGACTCAAGGTAAATCGGCCCTTCAAGCAGCGCAAAGCCCGCCCGGCGAAGTTCACTTCGCGCCTGCCGGAAAGTCCAAATGTGCTTCTGGAAAGCCAAATGGGATGCCCGGGGGTAGCGCCACCGGGCGTACTGTCGCCAGAGGCTCAGTTTGTTGGCGTAAGTGAGAATAAGAACTCCGGCCGGCCGAAGGGTGTGGCGAAACGCCGCCAGAAGATCCGTGGCAGAGGGTACGTATTCGATCACGCTGGAGCAAACCACGCCATCGAAGGCGGCGAGGGGCAGCGTGCAGCCCTTTTCGGGAATGAGTGCGAAACCAACGTCCAGGCCGCTCAAGTTCTGGGCTGTGGCCTCTCTCAGCATGCCCGATGCCGGGTCAACACCTTGAACCCGAAAGCCCGAGCGCGCAAGTAGAACAGCGATCCGACCCGGCCCACACCCATAATCCAAAATCTCTCCGCCGGGCGGGAAAAAACGCTTTGCCGCTTTCAAGAACAGCTCGCCGCGAACGTATTTCCCCTCTTTGATTTGCCTGTCGGCGCCGGCAACGAACTCGCTTGCAGTCTGAGTGAAAAGCATGTTGTCTGGCGTCATAGTTTTAAGGTGTCCTCGCAGGATTAGCGTGCTTCGGTCTGCGTGGAATGAGCAGTCGATGCAAAGCTTTTGAACGACCGACTGTAGCGATGCATCGACAAGGCGAATTGCCAAGCGCGGTTGGCAACAATGAAGCTGCAATGGCGGAGCGCTTCGGCGGAGCGCCGTACCGGGCGCTTGCGGAAGTGGCGCATCCGCGCCTGCCAGAACATCCTCTCCATTAGTGGCTGGATGAGGTGGTTAGCATCTTCGAATTGGTGTGGGGCAATATGGCGGTCGGTCACGCCGATGAGCGGCTCGTTGATGTAACAAACGTCGAAGTCCTCGGCCAGGCGCATCCACATATCCACATCCGCCCAATAGCCAAAGTGCGCGTCAAACCCTCCTGCATGGTCGAAGGCGCTGCGCCGCATCATCACCGTGCCGAAGACCGGGGAACTGAAGTTCCAACGCTTGAAGAAAATGTTTTCGAGCAGATATGAGCCCGGCGAGCAGCGAGGCAGTGCCTCGCTGTATATCTTGCGCGCCCTGCCCTGCGCATCGAGCGCGCGGTAAGCGTTAAATACAAATGCTGCCCTGGGGTGCTCGTGCAGGCAGGCTTTCCACTTCTCGAGCAAATCGGGGCTGTAAACGTCGTCATCGTGCAGGATGGCCACGTACTTGCCGCCAGAAGCCAGGATGGCGGCGTTCAGATTCTGCGGTATGCCCAGGTTGTGTGTCCGCCTCTCGTAGCGAAGACGGTGGTCGGCATGGGCCCAGCGCCGGCAAACCTCCGCCGTCTCGTCCGGGGAGGCATCGTCGGCAACGATCAGCTCAAAATCTCCCATCGTCTGCCTGAGAACCAAGTCGATAGTTCGATCCAGCAGGCGAGCGCGATTATAGGTGACCAGAACCACGCTGACGCTGGCCAGGCCATGGCCGGTTTGGTTCCCGAGAGTTTGTTTTAGGGTTTCAATCACAGGTCATCGAAGGCGTGAAAAATTCGGCTCGAAAGCAAAACACTTCAGGCAAGGAGGCGAAGGTGTAAAGCGCTGCTAAGCGAACGAAGCATTCCTACTTTGCGCCCCTTTGCGTCTCCGCGCGTTTGCGTGAGGTTGTTCATATTTTCAAAGGCTCACCCACGATTGCCGGCAGAAATCTGCGGAAGCCCACACCCAGGCGGCGGTTAAAGATCAGGAGGATGAACAACAGGCTGGTGCCGTAGGCGAAGGTGCTGGCGATGGCGGCGCCCACGAAGCCAAAACGCGGTAGAAGGAGGTACAAGCCCACGATGGTCATCACGGTGCCCACTCCCTCGGCATAGGAGGGCACGGCGGGCCGGCCCAGCGCGCGTGCGCCTTCGTACAGCACCTGCCGTAGCCCCAGGAAGAGTGTGCCGGGCAGCAGAATCCGGCAGGCCAGCACCGAGCCGGAGAATCGCGCGCCGAAAAAGAAGCTCACCAGCCAGGGCGCTGCCAGGAAAATCGCGGTGCAGGTGACGAGCAGCCACGCGAGCGACAGCCGGAAGGATTGCGCGATGATCCGGCGGGCTTGCGCCATTGGCAGGTTCGAGCCGCTAGCCAGGGTAACAATGCCCATGGCCTGGGGGAAGAAGGCCACCACCGAGGAGAGAGTGACCGCCACGACGTACAGCCCCAATTCGTGAGGTGCGACGAAAAGCGACAGCAGCAACTGGTCGGCGCGCTGGTTGATGTAAGTGTTCACGCTCTCGAATTGCGTCTTCACGCCGTACTTCGCCACGCTCGCGCAAGCCCGGCGGTTCCATGCCCGCTCAGGGCGGCCGGCTTTCTCCAGCAGGCCGAAGGTCAGGCAAGCGGCGGCCAGCAAGCCGAAAATCTGCGCGCCCACCACGTAGCGCAGATCGGCCTTGCGCAGAAAAATCAGCAGGCCCAGGCCGACGGCGTAGACCAGGGGCGTAGCCGCGCGAGTGACGTTGAAGAAGGCCATCCGCAGCCTGCCCTGCAATACACTGCTGGCGCAGCCACTGAACAACATAATGGGCGCGGTGAAGAGCAGCGCGTGCGCGGAAACCTGCACCTCGCGCGAATACGAGCGCAGAACCAGCGGCAGCACCACCAGCCCGGCCAAAATCACTCCGGCCGACTGGAGCGCCGCCAGCCCCAGGCCGCCCGTCCAGATTTCGGCGGCGGGAAAAAGCTTGCGGCCGGTATGGAAAACCACCGATTGGTTGAGCCCCATCGAACCCAGCATAAGCAGCGCGGTGGGCCAAAGAACCGCCGCCGCAAGCTCGCCCCGGCCTTGCGGTCCCAGCAAACGCGCGGACATCACCCCCGTGCCGGCGCCCAAAAGCAGAATGAGGATTTGCGCGCCCAGGGTGGAGCGAATACCGCACCCACGGAAAATTCGGGATGCCGGCGGCTCCGGCGTGTGCGCCAGGCTCTGCACACAGGATTCCATTGCCGTAGCGCCGGCATTCAGAGCCAGTCCCGTGCGGCGCACAGGGCCGGCGCCTCGTTCCGGGCCTGGGACGCGCCCGGCGCTCGCCATTTCCGCGGGCGGTTCGGGTGTTAGGGTGACGAATGTTGTCTCTTTCACAGGTTGCACCGCGCCAACGCCAGGATTTCGTCCATCGCCTCGAGGCTCGCTGCGCCCAGGGGCTGCATAACCTGCGCCACAAATCGAATGTCTCAGGATATGTGACGCCCGGTTTTTTACCGCCCTCACCGCTCCATCCCCCACGCCGCGCAAACCGCGAACCAGGCGGCATTGGCGGGAATGTGCAGATTGAAGTCCACGAAGCTGTGAACCAAGAGTCCGCAACAGCCAATTGCCGCGCCCCAGCGAAGCCACCAGGCCGACCCGTTTGTTCCCGAATCCGACGGCCGGGAACCAGGCCGCGGCCCAAAGGCCATCCAGAAGAAGAATCCCAGTGCGGAAAAAATCAGAGCTCCACCGGCCAGCCCGGTTTCCGCAATTGCCTGAGCGTAGTCATCATGCGCGTAGTCCCACCTGCTGTCGCTGGGAAAACTCTGGTAGCGCGGATAAACTGTCTCAAAACTGCCCAGGCCCGCGCCGAACGCAAGGTGATCGCGGAAGATGTGGAGCGAGTCTTCGGCGGGAATCAGCCGCTCAGCCAGCGACAATTCGCGCGGGTGCGTGGCTGGAACCAAGGCCGCCAAACGCTCGGTGATCTCGCGCGGGGCCATCCAGAAGAACAACAGCGCTGCCGCGAGAATCCCCGCGCCTGCAAATGCCGCCATGGTTTGGCGCGCCCGTCTCGATCCACGTAGGAAGATCAGCATCGCCGCCAGCGCAGCCTCCACGGTCAGCGAAATAAAGCCTCCACGCGAGCCTGAAAGCAGCAAGGAAGCGACGGGAATCAAAGCGGCGAAGCCAAGCAATGCGACTCCGGATTCTAAAGTACAAATGCCCTCCCGCGCGCTCGAGAAGCGCTCGAGGCGCAGGCGCGACAATACAGCAGCAACCGAAATTGGGATCAGCATCTCCATCAAACCCGCGTAATGATTGTGGTTCACGTAGGGTCCAAAAGTGAAACCCGGAGAGGGGAAAATCCAATAAATTAGGTTGTGGCTGGAGAAAAACTGGAGCGTCGCAAACACACCTAGAGCGAATGTGTAAATCGTAATCGCCAGCCCAATGCGACGCCACTGCGGCTCGGAGGCTTCGGAAAAAAATTGTCCGGCGAGGAAGAAAAGTGCGAAATCGGTAGTGAGCTTGCACAGGGCTTCCCGCGTGGCAGTCCGGTCAAGGGTGATTCCGCCGAGATACTGCAAGGCAACGAGCAGCAGAAATGCTGCGGCCGGCATGTAGATCGGTGACCAGTAAACGCGAATCGATCTGCCAAGGAAGCTTCCCGCCGCCCATACCACAAATAACGAGGCCGCAGCCAATGCCAATGCGCCCCACACCCACGGTTGCACTGCACCAAATGCCAATGGAGCAGTAAAGAGCGTTCCCAACAAGATGATTCGGGCGATCGCGAACAGTCGCGCGGGCGCCGGCGTCAAGTGGGCACTCAGAATCTCTGAGGGGTAGACGGGGCCTTCGTGGATCTCCAGTTGGATGGTCTCAGCGATTTGCAATGGTCCCTTATTCTGCGAGTGAGGGATTGATGGAACGAATGGAAACATCGTCCAGCCAGAAACTTCCCCAAATATCCATGGGGAAGGTCCGGCTGCGCGGTCGCCAAACGGAAACGCGTATCGCCCGCGTCTGCTTCCCTGTCGTGAACTTCACGCTCACGGCATGCCAACCGGTGGTGCCGGTGGTCGATTCGGTAAATGCGGACATGCAGGTGGAACAATCCGGATCGACGACCTTCAGGCGCGGCCCGCTATCGGAGGTCACCTCGTTTGTGCGGACGTATGCCGCGAGGGTGTAGGTATGCCCTGCGACCACGGGCAGGACCTGGTAGACCGGCTCGAATTCATTGTTTTGGCTCACCGGGAAATCGACGCGCAAGCAATGCAAGCCTTCATGGGGGGAGGCGTCGGCGAAATCGACGGAAACATAGGGCGATGGCTGCAAGCGCCAATCGAATCCCGCATTCAAAGGCGGTGCTTCAAAGCCGCCGTTAAATACCAGATTGCCTCGTTGATCATTCGCGGGCGCGCCGATAACGCCCTGCCGCTCGAGTTGCAGCCAGATGGATTGAGCCTCCTGGTATCGCCCGCGGCGCAGGAGGTGTTCGAGGTAGGGTTGAGCAGCCGCGAAGGAGAATTTCGCACCGCTGCCCTCCACCCGTCGCCAAGCTTGTTGTGCGGCGTCGAACTGGTCATTCGCGCTCATAACGTCGGCGAAGGCCAACACCTGTTGTGCACCAGCTCCATCCCCGACAACTTTCTGATAGATCATCTCAGGATCGCCGTAGGCGCGCAGGGTGAGGTCGAAGGTTGGCCCCGCGTATTCAGGGTTCATCCACAGCAAGCGCTGGAAGCATCGCGCCGCCTTGTCCGGCTGGTTGATGCGCAAATACTGGTTTCCGGCAGCCCACCAAACCCTCGGCGCCATCGGGCAAAGCACCAAGGCGCGGTCAAGTGCCTGCTCGACACAGGCGCTATCACCGAGCGATTCACAAGCGGAGGCGAGGTCCAACCAGTAGGCATATTTATTGGGATTGAGAACATTCGCGCGACGCGCCTGCGCAACGCTGTCCGCAAGATTGGACGCACTCAGCGAATCGCCTTCGAGCTGACTAAGCCGATCGTGAAGGTCGGCGTTGTCGGGGTCGAGAGCCAACCCTTTCCGCACCGCTGAAGCCTCGAGGGATTTTCCCAGGGATGCGACTCTTGCAATCTTCAAAGCCTCGGCACTTCCCCCAAAAGCCAACAGTGCTGCCAGCGCGAGAAACGCCTCTGCCCGCCCGGGCGATGATAAGGGGAATTCGAAACTCTTGGTAACGGCCACGCGCATGGGAGTAAGGGAGGGAAGTGATCAGGCCGGGTTGCAAAGTTCGCAGAGCTTCATTTCATGATTCGCGCTCAAGTAGGAATGCAGAATGCAAATTCCACGTCTGGCGAGTTGTTGACCTACGCACCCTGGGAAGGAAGCGGCTGAATGCTGTGGGTATCAGGGCCTCCTCTCTTCGCGTCCGCCGGGTAGTGGTAGTAGTAGTTCTGGCTGTAATAGCCGTAATATCCGCCGTGGCGTACATCCACCTTATTAAGGACGATGCCGATTACGTTGGCGCCGACATTTTGCAGAATCTTTCGGGCCCTCATCACGGCGCCGCGGGCTGTCGCTCCGCTCTCGATGACGAAGACCACGCCATCCACGAAGGTGGAGAGAATCATCGCATCGGTAACGGGAAGGAGGGGAGGCGAATCCACCACCAGGAATTTGTACTGTTTGCGCAAATTCTCCAACAAGCTATCCATGGTCGAGGAGGAAAGCAGTTGCGCGGGGTTGGGTGGTATGGGGCCGGCGGGAAGCACACAAAGGGTGGGTACCGGCGGAAAAGGTTTCACGGCCTCCTCGATTGCGTGAGCTCCGGTCAGGACGCTCGCCAGTCCCTTGCCGTTGAGGAGATTGAGCGGTTCGGCAACTCCCGGGTGGCGCATGTCCGCATCGATGAGCAGGGTGGGCTCACCACGCTGCGCAAGGGCTATCGCCAGATTAA
>JASHSC010000188.1 GCA_030036915.1 Terriglobia bacterium | reverse complement strand
CCCCTGCGCGTTGGGACTCGCCACGCCCATGTCGATCATGGTGGGCACGGGGCGTGGCGCCACGGCAGGAGTGCTGGTGCGCAATGCCGAGGCGCTAGAAACCCTCGCCAAGGTCGATACACTCGTCATCGACAAAACCGGCACGCTGACCGAGGGCAAACCACACATTTCAGCCGTCAAGCCGCGACCCGGCTGGGAGGAATCCGACCTGGTGGCAATCGCCGCCGGAATTGAGCGTGGCAGCGAGCATCCCCTTGCGAGCGCGATTTTGGCTGCCGCAGATGCGCTTTCCCTTCAAATCTCCCCGGTGAAGGACTTCCATTCCTTCCCCGGCAAGGGCGTTACAGGAACCCTCGATGGTCAATCCGTGGCGCTCGGCAATGAGGCGCTTTTCGATTCGCTCAAGATTCCCCTCGACGTGTTGCAGCACGACGCCGACGAACTTCGCCGGGACGAAGCCACAGCAGTTTTTCTCGCGGTTGATTTAAAGCCGGCGGCAGTCCTGGCCGTGAAGGATCCCATCCGGCATTCCGCGCCGGGGACCCTCAAGGTTCTTCACCAGGAGGGGCTGCGCATCGTTATGCTGACCGGGGACAATCACAAATCCGCCGAAGCCGTCGCCCGCGAACTGGGCATTGACGCCTACGAGGCGGAAGTGCAACCGGCGCGCAAGGGCGAAATCGTGAAAAAACTTCGGGCGGAGGGCCGCATCGTGGCCATGGCCGGCGATGGTGTGAATGACGCGCCCGCGCTGGCGGCGGCGCAGGTGGGAATCGCCATGGGAACGGGCACGGACGTGGCCATGGAAAGCGCCGGCATTACACTGGTAAAAGGCGATCTGCGTGGCATCGTGCGCGCGCGCCGGCTGAGCCGCGCCACGCTGGGCAATATCCGCCAGAACCTTTTCTTTGCGTTCGTCTATAATGTGGTGAGCGTGCCGGTGGCGGCTGGAGTGCTTTATCCGCTCCTCGGCTGGCTGCTCAGCCCCATGCTGGCGGCCACGGCCATGACCTTCAGCTCCGTTTCGGTCATCGCCAACGCGCTGCGGCTGCGAAAGGCAGAAATTTAGAAACTGGAAATCGGAAACTGGAGACTAACCATCACGGGCCGGAAGCCAGTTTCCAGTTTCGAATTTCCAGTTTCCAGATCGGAGAGCCTGATGACATTCTTGAAGACGCGGTGCAAATTGAAGAAAGAACTGACACCCCAGGATTATGAACGCCTCGCATCGCTCTCCACCGTCTATGGAATTCGCGGGCTCGACATCGAGGGGCAGGGCCTGATTGTCGAATACGACGCCTCGCGCCTTCACGAAGCAGAGGTGCTGGCGAAAGTTCGCAAGGCCGGAATTGACGCCGCCCCCCCGAAACCGATCCCGGAGGGGGCTTTTGATCAAACTGGCCAGTTCCACGATTATGCCTGGCCCATCGAGGGACTTTCACCTGTCAATCAGAAATCCTGAGGGCGGAGCGGGCTGAGCTTTCACAGTTAACGCGTATTTTAAAATTAGCATTATCCACGTTAGTTATATTTTCAGGCAAATAAGATGAGTGGGCTGAGGGCCGCTCGTGAAGG
Source organism: Terriglobia bacterium (assembly GCA_030036915.1). Classification (GTDB taxonomy): domain Bacteria; phylum Acidobacteriota; class Terriglobia; order UBA7540; family UBA7540; genus Bog-366. The sequence continues at coordinate 6,571 of JASHSC010000188.1, read as the reverse complement.
GCTGTGATGGCGAGCACATTTCAGGGCTTCACCGCGGACTCGTTTCTCTTTTTCGAAGAGTTAGCGCACTACAACCAGAAAGCGTGGTTTGACGCCAATCGCGCGCGCTATGACCAATATGTGGTCGGGGCTTTTCGCGGCTTGCTGGAGGGGCTCACGCCCGCGCTGCTCAACCTCAACCCGCATTTCGAGGTCGGCGGCAAAACCAACGGCAGCTTTTCGCGCATCAACCGCGACATCCGCTTCGCCAAGGACAAGAGCCCTTACAAATCCAATTTCTATCTCTTCGCTTACGACAATCGGCACGACCGCGGCCACGCCGGCCGCCTGTACGTTGGCCTTTCCGCCGATTGTGCCACCGTGGGGTTCAATATCTACGGCGCCTGGCGCGGGCCCAAGGGGGCTCTGGAAACGCTTTTTCGCAAGCGCGTGCGGGAAGAACGCAAGGCCTTCGATTCGCTTCTCACCCGCGTGGTGCGCGCCGGGCATTATGAGACCTACTGGCACCGCGATGAGAAAGGCGACTGGGCGCAGCACGCCGGATTGCCGCGACGAGACGAAGATTGGCAGACGCTGCAAGCCTGGGTGGTGCGCAAGGTTTTCCTCCCCAACGCGCGCGGGCTGGCCACTCCTGGCTTTGCCGAAACCGTCATGGGCATTTTCCGCGACCTTTATCCGCTCCTCATCTTCACTTCCGCGACCTCACCCAAGTGGAAGGCCGAACTCAAGAAGGCGTTGCGTTAATCCCGTGGCCACGCTCACTCTCCGCCGCCGCACCCCACGAAACGCAGGAATTCGCCCGGCATGAAACTCCGTGTCGCCATCACCGGGAGCAGCGGATACCTGGCGCAGCAGCTGATGGCGCGCCTCGCCGCCGACGCCGATTGCGAGTTCATTCTGGGCTTGGACGTCCGCAGACAGGAATTCTCGCTCCCTTGCCCCGCCGAATTTCTGCGCTTTGACCTCACGGCGCCGGCGGAACTTCTCACGGAATTCTGGACCCGGCGCCAGATCAACACCGGCGTGCACCTTGCCTGGCAATTCGATCCTCTGCACGATAGGCGCCGCCAGCGCGAGGTGGACATTCAGGGCTCGCTCAATTTCCTGCGCGCCGCGGCGGCAGCGGGCTTGAAACGCATCGTCTATTGCGGCAGCACGACGGCATACGTCAATCCGCAAAACCCCACGCAGGAACCCTGGCTGAACGAGGAAACCAAACCCACCGGCACGCCGCACTATCTCTACTCAGCGCACAAAGCGGAAATCGATCGCGTGGTGCAGGGTTTTCAGGAGGAACATCCGGAAATTCAGGTCATGCTTCTGCGCGGCGCCATTGTGCTCGGCGCGAATACGCGGAACATCGCGTCGAAGATGATCGATTGGCCGGGGCGGCGGTTCCCATGGGTCTTCCGGGTGCGCGGCGCCGACCCGCCCTTCCAGTTTCTCTCGGAGGAAGACATGGCCGAAATCCTTCTGCGCGCCGTGAAGGCAGAATCGGGCGGCGTATTCAATTGCGCGGGCGATGGTACGATCCGCTACAGCGAAGTGGTGCACGCCGCGGGGAAGCAGCCGTGCGCCGTTCCAGCGTGGATTCTCTATCCGCTCACCGGCCTGCTCTGGAAGCTGCGGCTTTCGCCATTTCCCGCGGGCATGCTTGACCTGATCCGCTACCCGTGGGTAGGAGACACATCGCGCTTGAAGAGCGTATTGGGCTTTACGCCGTACTGCACCACGCGGCAGGCCCTGGAAGAATTTCTGGCGGCGCGCAAGGCAAGCTCGCGGAATTCGCCGTGACGCAGGAATTGGCGCGAGAGAGCGGCGGCGCGGTTCGAGGGGTCGAACGGTTCCTTCGAGGACAATGGATTTCATTACCCGCACCGCAACTTGGTATAATCGCAAGTGTGTAGTGTCTGGCGACGCGAGCCGGAATCTTCGCGCATCGGAACGGTGGACTCGGCAGGTTGGCGCATCGATCGTTGATCGCCCCCGGCACTGCGGCAGCGCAATCAGGAGAAGGAAAGGACCATCTTGAATCGTTCTGGACTTTTAACCGCAATCGGAAGACTCAGCCTGCTGCTGGCCAGCATCTGTCTGTTTTCCCCCGCCAGATCGGCGGCGCAGACGGAGAGCGCGGCCGGCGAGGACTTCGCAGCCGAGGCCAAGCTGCTCTATCGTGTTGTGGCGTGCAGCGGCAACGCGGAGCTTCCGGCTAACCTTGATCCGAATATTGTGAGCCGGCACTGCCAAACCCTCAAAGCGCAGATGGAACGGTATCGCCGCGGCTATCTGGCGCGCACCAATCCGTTTTTCGCGGCATTGCGCCCGAAGGATTTGCCGGACACGGTGGTCTATCCTTTCGGGGGCGGGGACTTGCTGGCCGCGCTAACCACTTATCCCGACGCTCGCCGGATTACCACCCTTTCCCTCGAGCTCGCCGGCGATCCCCGCCGTATTATGAAAATGGATAATGCTAGCCTTGACGAGAGCCTCAGCGTGGTCGGCCGCCACATCGGCTGGCTGCTGGCCGCGAACGACAGCACCAGTGAAACTCTGATGAGCTCCCAGCAGGGTGACCTTCCCGGCCAACTCTCCTACTTCCTGGTGGCGCTAGCCGTACACGGATTTGAGCCTGTGGACTTGCGCTATTTCCGCGTGCAACCTGACGGCTCGCTGCACTATTACACGGCGGCCGAAGTCGCCTCGATGGAGAACCGGACCGCCGCGGCGCGGCACGGCAAATGGACGTCGCCGGACTTCTCCGAGGCCTTCGCCAACTCCGAATTGACCTTCCGCCCCGTAAACGGTGACGGCCCGCTGCGCATCCATCGCCACATCGCAGCGAACCTGCGCGACGATTCCCTGAGGAAGGACGGCCCGATTCTGCACTATCTGCAAAGCCAGGGGAAAGTGGCGGCGATGACCAAAGCCGCCAGCTATTGCCTATGGAACCCGCGTTTTTCCCGCATCCGCGATTACCTGCTCAACAACATGGTGTTCATGATTTCCGACGACACGGGGATTCCTCCCGACGATGCCCGCAAAGCGGGCTTTGTTCTCACCACCTACGGCAGCTTTCAGGCTGCCATGTGCTTTGACGACTGCCCCGACGATCAGATCAGCGCTGAGTTCAAGGATCTATGGGCCGCCCAGCCGCAGCGCAAGTTGGGCTTCCGCTACGGCTATGTGGATGCTAAAGGCTCAAGCAATCTGCTGGTCGCCAAGCGCACCTCTGAGGCCGCGCCGTGAGCAGATGCGGTGAGTGTGGAACCGAAAGTCAGCACTTCCGCCGCAATTTGTGACCTAAAGGGGTGTTCATGACGCGGCCTCGAATCGTTGCAGCACGGCGCGAAAATACCCAAGAGCAAACGCCATGCCCGCGTGCCACGGCGCGCCACACGCCAGTTGTGGAGTGTGGTCGGGAGTAATCACGCCCTCGAACTTATTTCGCCTGAGGATTTCAAGTACGCGCAACGCGTCCACATCTCCGTCGTCGATAAAGGTCTCGCGATAGTGTGGCGCTTTGCCGTGAATGTTGCGCAGGTGGACGTAGGCAAGTTTCCCCTGGCGGCTGTACTGGTCCACCACTTCGTAGATATTCCCTTCGGTCATCTCCGCGAGCGTCCCGACGCAGAATTCGAGGGCATTGCGGGAGCTGGGCTTCAGGTCGATCAGCTTTTGGTAAAGGCGAGGCTGATAAACCAGCCGCGGTTGCCCGCGCAACACGGGCACGGGAGGATCGTCCGGGTGCGCGGCGAGCGTCACACCCGCCTCCTCCGCCACAGGAATCACCTCGTCAAGAAAATTCCCCAGTCGCTTCCACAATTGCCCGGAGGTGATCGGCGCAACGTTACCCGCGGGCGCGTCCGGATCATAAACCATGTTCCAGATCATGCCGTTGGGAATGGGCGTTTCGTCCGCGGCATCCATTCCCACAGAAACTGCGCCGCCGCGCGCGAATGGCCCTTGAATGCGCCCCGCCACTCCCGCCAGCGAAAAGTTATAGCCGAGAACCGGAATGCCCGCGCGGCCCATGTTGCGGATGATGGTCTTGACGTTCTCAAGGTGATGTTTCTTCCTGGGGCCATCGAGCAGCACATCGTACCAGTGGGCGGGATCAAGATTTTCGATGGCGTGCAGTTCCAGGTCCTCTGCGTTCACCGATTTCTTCAGTGCGGCCAGTTCGTCAAGGGTCCACAATTTATCAGGGTCGCCGGCGCGTCCCCATCCTGAACTTGTGCCCACCGGTTGGTTTTGCAGGTCGCCTCCGCCTTGATGGAAGTAATCTACCAGGTGGATGATTAAATGCGTGCATCCGCACTGGCGCGCAAAGCGGAAGTTCTCCGGGGTGAGCATGTGGCGGTACAAACCCAGACCGAGTTTCATGATGCTCTCCTTCCATTGCCTTAGCTTAATCCAAAAGGCAAAATCCAAAATCCCAAAGATTGTGTGTTAGGATAAGCAAAGTTGGAGCCCACAGGAGGCAAGTATTCCATCTCTAAATCATAAACTAAAAGCAATCCCGCTCGGAGGTTTGGGCGAGTTTGGGATGAACATGATGGCCTTTGAGTTTGACGATGATGTGGTCATCGTCGATTGTGGCGTCATGTTTCCGGACGCGGAAATGCTGGGCGTGGATATCGTCCTGCCGGACCTCACCTATGTGCGCGAAAATCGCGAGCGCATCCGCGCGATTCTGCTGACGCACGGACACGAGGATCACATCGGCGGACTGCCCTACCTACTCGAGGAAGTGGATGCACCGGTCTACGGCACTCCCTTCACGCTGGCGCTGGCGCACTCAAAGCTGGTGGAGCACGATTTGGCGGAAGACACGGAACTACGGGAGATGCAGCCCCACGCACACTTTCAAGTGGGACCATTTCAGGTGGAATTTATCCACCTGACGCACAGCATTATCCAATCCGGCGCGCTGGCCATCACCACGCCACTCGGCACGATTATTCATTCCGGTGATTTCAAACTTGATCCCACACCCACCGACCAGCAGGTAAGCGACCTGCACACTCTGGCCGAATACGGAAAGCGCGGTGTGCTCGCGCTGTTTTCCGATTCCACGAACGTGGAACGCCCTGGCCTTACGCCCTCGGAGCGCGCCGTTCGCCAACGGCTTGGCCAGATTATGGGCGACGCGCGTGGGCGCGTGCTGATCTCATGTTTCGCGACCTCCATGCATCGATTGCAGATCGTGACGGATCTCGCCTACGAGTACGGCCGCAAGCTCTGCTTTGTAGGCCGCAGCATGTTCCAGAATTCCGAAATCGCCATGCAGATGGGCAAGCTGGTGGTGCCGCCGGGCCTGCTGATTCCCCCGCAGGATTTGCGCAAGCTGCCGCGCGAGCAAGTGGCGGTGGTGATTGCCGGCAGCCAGGGCGAACCCATGTCCGCCATGGCGCGCGTCTCCGTTTCCAGCCATAAGTGGGTGAGCGTGGAACCCGGCGATGAGGTGGTGCTCAGCGCGCGGGTGATTCCCGGCAACGAGAAGGCCATTTTCCGCATGCTCGATCACCTCTACCGGCGCGGCGCCCGCGTGTATTATCAGGACGGCAGCCAGCCGCCCGTGCACGTCTCCGGCCACGGCAGCGCCGAGGAGTTGAAGCTCATGCTGAACCTCGTGCGCCCGAAATTCTTTGTGCCTATCCACGGCGAGTACCGCCAATTGTGGCGGCACATGGAATTGGCCAAGGAGCTGTCGGCAGTTTCGCAGGAGTCCTTCCTGCTGGAGACGGGCGACATCCTGGAGTTTGACGAGCATGGCGCGCGCCGCTCCGGCCGCGTCACCGTCGGCCGCACGTATATCGATGGCGGAACGCTTGACGAGGTTGAGGACGTCATCCTGAAGGAACGCCGCCACATTTCGGAAGACGGAATTGTGATCCCCATCCTCGCCATCAACGAGCATACGGGACTGCTCGAAACTCCGCCGGAAATTGTCTCGCGCGGGTTCGTGCCGCTCGAAGAGGCGCCGGACCTTGTGGAAAGCGCGCGCGATGTGATTCTGCGCACCATCGAGAAGTCCAACCTCGAGGAAGTGAGCGACTGGGGCGTGATCAAGGAGAAAATCCGCACCGCCCTGCGCCGCCACTTCAGCGACGAAACCGGCAAGCGGCCGATGATTTTGCCCGTGATTTTAGAAGTCTGACGATTTTAGATTTTTGATTTTGGATTAGAAGCGATGCATGTCGCATTGTTTAGACTCAAGGTTTGAACTAGAGGAGTTCTGCGTCGAGTGAGCGATAAAGGAATCCGCATGAGCAGCGATAATCTTATCGCACCCGACTACCAGCACTGCGCACTGATTACCATCGATGTGCAGTCGGACACGTTGGATGGGCAGCCGCTCGAGATTACGGGCACCTCGGCAATGCTCCCTCAGTTGAAAGAGCTGACCACGGCGTTTCGCGAGCTGGGCAAACCGGCCGTGCATGTCGTGAGGCTTTATAAACCGGACGGGACCAACGCAGATTTGTGCCGTCGAAATCATCTCGTCATGGGCGCTCAGTGGCTTAGGCCTGGCAGTATGGGAGCTCAGCTGGCACCCGGCATAGTTAGC
>JASHSC010000187.1 GCA_030036915.1 Terriglobia bacterium | reverse complement strand
TCGGGCTTGGCGTCGCGGCTCACGCCAAGGACGCCGTAATAATCTTTTTGTTGAGGCATTGCCATAGTTGAAAGTTGTCCGGAGACAGGAGTCAGAATTTGAATTCCACTCTGCTTCCTGTCTCCGGACTCCTGATTTCTGCCATCTTCAGTTCTTACTCATTTCCAAAATCGGCCCCAGATGGTCAGGGCAGCGCGTGGCGAGCCACGCTTCCAAGTGTTTACGCAGCTCCGGTCCCTCCACTTTGTTAAAATCCTCGACTTCTACTTCTAGAAAGTGCCGCCAATTGCATACCGGGCACTGGACGGGCACTTGTGCATGATGATCCATGATTAAGAGTACAGCCGACAGCTCACAGCGAATCGCCCTGCCGCTGTGCTCTGTCGGCTGCTTTACCCTCCCGATGTTTTGTTTCAGCCGCTCGCCCCCAACCAGCGGCGAGTGCCTTGCTTACTGCTTCTTCTTGTCGTCGTCCACCACTTCCGCGTCGATCACCTGGCCTTCGCCGCCACTATTGCCGCTGCTTTGCGGGCCGCCGGTGGGGCCGCCTTGCGCTCCCGCGGCGCTTGCATCCGCACCCTTAGCCGAAGCCGCCTGTTTGTACATGGCTTCGGCAAGTTTGTGGGACGCCTTGGTGAGATTCTCCACGGTCGAGTTGATCTTGCTGACTTCGCCCTCTTTGATGGCCGCTCTCGCCTCTTCCAGCGCGGCCTCGATGCTCTTCGCGTCGCCCTCGGAGATTTTCTCTCGATTCTCCTTGAGCAACTTCTCCACGGAGTAAACCATGGAGTCCGCACGGTTCTTTACTTCCACCTCTTCCTTGTTCCGACGGTCCTCTTCCGCATGCAGCTCGCCTTCCTTGGTCATCTTCTCCACTTCATCCTTGCTGAGGCCGCTCGAGGAAGTGATGGTGATCTTCTGCTCCTTGCCGGTCCCCAGATCCTTGGCGGAAACGTTCAGAATTCCGTTGGCATCAATGTCAAACGTCACCTCGATTTGCGGAATTCCGCGCGGAGCGGGAGGAATCCCGATCAGGTGGAACTTGCCGAGCGTGCGATTGTCCTTCGCCATCGGCCGCTCGCCCTGAAGAACATGAATCTCCACAGACGTCTGGCTGTCCGCCGCGGTCGAAAACGTCTCGGTCTTCCGCGTCGGGATCGTGGTATTGCGCTGAATCAGCGGGGTCGCAACGCCGCCCAGGGTTTCAACACCCAAGGTGAGCGGAGTGACGTCGAGCAGCAGCAGGTCCTTCACTTCGCCGCCCAGCACGCCCGCCTGCACCGCCGCTCCCACCGCAACCACTTCATCGGGATTCACACCCTTGTGGGGCTCCTTGCCGAGGAAGAGGTCTTTCACGATCTGCTGAATTCGCGGGATGCGGATGGAGCCGCCCACCAGCACCACTTCGTCGATTTTCTCAGGCCCGATTCCTGCATCCTTCAATGCCTGTTTCACCGGACCCACGGAGCGCTGGAAAATGTCCTCGCACATCTGCTCGAAGCGGCCACGCGTCAGCTTCATCGCCAGGTGCTTGGGGCCGGAAGCGTCCGCGGTGATGAAGGGCAGATTGATTTCCGTCTCCAGCACTGTCGAAAGCTCCATCTTGGCCTTTTCTGCCGCTTCCTTCAGGCGCTGCAGGGCCATGCGGTCCTTCGAGAGATCAATGCCCTGGTCTTTCTTGAACTCGTCGACGATCCAATCCATCACGCGCTTGTCGATGTCGTCGCCGCCCAGGTGCGTGTCGCCGTTGGTGGACTTCACTTCCACCACGCCTTCACCCACTTCCAGAATTGAAATGTCGAAGGTTCCGCCGCCGAAGTCGTAGACGGCAATCGTCTCGTCCTTCTTCTTGTCGAGCCCGTAAGCGAGCGCCGCCGCGGTGGGCTCATTTACAATGCGCAAAACTTCCAGGCCCGCGATCTTTCCCGCGTCCTTGGTGGCTTGGCGCTGCGCGTCGTTAAAATAAGCAGGCACGGTGATCACCGCCTGCGTCACTTTTTCGCCCAGGTGCTGCTCCGCCGCGTCCTTCATCTTCTGCAAAATCATCGCGGAAATTTCCGGGGGCGAATATTCCTTCCCCAGCGCTTCCACGCGGCAATCGCCGTTTGAACTCGCAACCACTTTGTATGGGACGGTCTTGATTTCCGCTTGAACTTCATTAAAGCGGCGGCCCATAAACCGCTTGATCGAATAAACGGTGTTCTCCGGGTTCGTGATCGCTTGGCGCTTGGCTACTTGGCCCACCAGGCGCTCGCCTGATTTCGTAAACGCCACCACCGAAGGCGTGGTTCGTGAGCCCTCGGGATTGGTGATCACGGTCGGCTCACCGCCCTCCATAACCGCTACTACTGAATTTGTCGTTCCAAGGTCAATTCCAATAATCTTACCCATTTCTGACTCCTTCGATTATCAATATACCATTGCTTTGCCGGTTCAACCCAAAACCCCTGACCCAATAGATGCTGAATCAGCCCCATTAGTTGCTGATTAGAATAAACATTGAGTATATGATTGTCAAGAATAATTTAGCACTGCCTCAATGTATGATTATTTACTTAATTTAGTTAGACTTATGGTCAAAAGAGGCTGTGTGGCGCTTCGTAGAGAGTGTTTTAAGCTCAGCCCACCTCAACGTTGACGAATCGATGCCGATCCCCAGCCACTCTGGTTTGCGCCGTGGAAAACTCCCTTGTTTCGGTTTATCCTTAATGTTTTGGAGGAGCCTATGGCGCGGAAGTCCCATGAACCAGAATACACCCGTGAGCACGCACAAGGAGGGGTCCGAGCCCATCTGCCCGACATCGAAACGTGGGAGAACCAGTACAGGGGATACGAGATCACGATCACCATCCCGGAATTCACCTGCATCTGCCCGCGCACGGGTCTGCCGGATTTTGGAACCATTACCATCCATTACCTTCCCGGCAGGCTCTGCCTAGAGCTGAAATCGTTGAAGAGTTACATCGTAGCGTTTCGCAATATTGGCATCTTCAATGAAAACGTCGTGAACCGCATTCTGGACGATGTGGCCCGCGCCTGCAAACCAAAATGGGCAGTAGTGAGAGGAGAGTTCTCCGCCCGCGGCGGCATGCACACATTCGTGGAAGCGCGCTTTCCGCGAAAGAAATAGTGCGCAACTAAAAGGCGAAGTACCCGTTGGGAACACTGGTCTGGTTGGGAGCGCTCGTGCCCGCGATACCCACAAAAACGGCGCGTCCGAAAAAGAACGGCAATCCCAGATTGAAGGAGTCGTTCGCGGGGTTTGTGCTGCTCGATTGCCCCAAATCATTGAAGGCGGAGTAGGTGGGATTAGTCGTGAAAAGATTATCTGCACTTTCGATGTTGAGCGAGAGATTCTCAAACGTGACATTCGTGCCGCAGGGCAATCCCGCCGAGGACGCGGCATTTGCAGCGCAGACGGTGAGAGAGATCGGCAATGTCGCACTCGGGCAGTAGTAGGAGTTATCCGGGCAGTTCTCGATGCCCAGGGTCGCAGCATCGGAAACTGCCAGGGCGCTTAACCGCGAATTCACGTATCCGCCCGAAACGTAAGACGTGCCGTTGAAAACCACTTTGGGAAAGTGGCCATTGCTATCCAGCGGGAAGACGGTGGCGCTGCCCAGGGCGTTATTGGATTCCGTTCCGATGCCGAAAATCAGCGACCCGGCGGGGATCAGGCTGGTGCCCGCGGCATTGGTATAAGGCAGTGATGGCGCCCCGGCTGCCGGGATGGATGACAGGACAATTTCCACGCCGTTATTGTCCTTGGGAAGGAAGGCGACGGGATTCGCCACCTGCTGCACAATGGGCACAGGCGCCTGCATGCAGTAGTAATTGGGGCAGACGTAATAGGGATATCCGGCGAACGTCTCGCCCGCGGCGCAGTTCAGGCCGCAATCCTGCACGGTAACTCCACCCCCGATGGTGGATACACCAATTCCCAGAATACCGTTGGCGCCCAGCGTCTGCACTGTGTCGAGATCTGCGCCCTGGCCAAGGGGCAGGCAATCGGGGGCAGGCACAGTGTAAGTCGTATCACCGATCACCTGAATAGGCACGGCGGAAGCAGTCTCGCCGGCGATATCCACATCCGCCACCAGCACCGGTCCCCAGGCATAGGAGGCATCTGCGAATTGCACGCACTCCTGCACCTGATCCCCATGCGAGTCCAAAACGGTTTGCAAAGCGGTGGCCGGAACAGTGGTCAGCGCGGAATTCAGCACGCGCAGCCCCACCGATCCCGTGTCCACGAGGATATTCGGCACAATCTGGCACTGGATGGTTGCGGGAAGACAGATGGAGATCGTAGTGGACAGCATGTTGTACTGCGTGGTGGAGGAGTTTCCGGTGCTTCCATTGAGGCCAAAATTGACGAACAGCGGGGCGGTGTTGCTGTTCGTCAGGGTCAAAGTGGTAGATGCGGTGGGCGTGGTCAAAGAGGTATCCGTCGCCGTCACTGCCACCGTGATGGGGTTGGGAAGCGAGGCCGGAGCAGTATAGAGTCCTGAGGAGGAAATTGTCCCGACCGTGGAATTTCCTCCTGCCACACCATTTACCGACCAAGTGGCGGCAGCGTCTATTTCGTTATTCGAGGTGGCCGTATACTGCACGCTGGTTCCCACCGGAGTGAAGGAATTCGCGGGAGCGATCGAGAGCATCGCACTGGTGGGCTGAGCCGTAACGGTCACGATCGCCGCGCCGTAGGGATAGTTCTCCGATTGGCTGATCGCCTTGACCGTGACCGTGGCGGGCGCGGGCACGGTTGCCGGCGCCGTGTACAATCCCGTCGAGCTGATCGTTCCTACTGTGGAATTGCCACCCTGAATGTCATTCACATCCCAGATAATCGTGGTGCTGAAGGACGTGACGACCGTGGCGGTGAATTGCACCGCCCCACCCGCCTGCACCGAGGCTGAAGTGGGCGAAAGACTCACCGCCGGCAGGGCGATATCATTGCCGGTGCGGGTAACGGTGCAGGAAGCAAGAAACATTCCAGCGGCCATTGCCACCAGAAGGCTCGCCCGCGCGACCGCGGAGAGCTTATTTGCCCTCATTGCACCTCCTTAGGGGATTCCGGAACCCAAATCCCCCAAAGAGTGTTTCTGAACTTCCCGAATTCCAATCCGCGCCACCTTTCCTCAGTCACTCTGAATTGATAAGAAGCTTTACGCAGCATGGCAAGACTAAACAAAATAACACAGACTGCCGGAAAGCATCCAGTGTGGAGAGATCCACCACGCGATCGAGCACCGTTCATACATAACTTGCATACGACTCAGCACAGAGGCTCGCTGAAATGTACCTCGCCGCGAGTCTCTCCAATCTCTGTGGATAATCAGGCTTTTGAAGCTCTCAGATTTCTCGCCAAAAAAGCACTGAACTATGATGCCTTTGCCGCGGCTGTGGTTGTAGTTAACGTCAGGCGAACAGGGGGTACGAGCTTGGGGAGGTGCCAGAAGGCCTAAGAATCCGGGCTCAAAGTGATGGTGGGAGAGTTTTGGTTTCGGATCTTGCAGCCAACAGATATCCGGAATTTTGATCGCTGATTCCGCCCTCCGCAGGGCTCACTAAACCCTGGACAAGGTCCTTGTTTCCGTGGTCCTTCCGCGCCATCATTACAGTGACCCCCTAGTGAGCCAATAGTAGTTGTAAAGCTCATTCACGATTCCGGTGTAGGGTACGGAGTTATTCTCGCCGCCTGCCTGAGTGCCCCAAGGGCAGTACAGAATATATTGAGCTGAAAAAGTTTGCATGCCTGAGGAGGAATTACTGGAAAAAGACTGCAAGGAGGACACGGGAACCACGGGACCCGCCGGGGGCATGGTGACATAAAAGCCCAATCCCAGAGAGATATCGGGCACCATGGGTAAGAACTTCTGCGCGTAAGATAACGCGTTGATACTCGACCATAAGAGAAATAACGATTGCTCCTTCTCCCAAAGGATGGGGAAGTCGGTCGCGGAAAAAGGTGTTCCCGCGTACCAACTCTGAGGGGCGGGGTACAATCCCAAACTCGAGACGGAAGAAAGAAAGCTGGTCGCAGCCGAGTAGTTGGTAAAGCCAAGGAGCATATTCGGCAATTGCCAGATCGCTCCGTTATCCACCCATAGATTGGGAAGAATAAAGCTCGAAGGAAGCTGGAAGGCGCTGCCGGACAGAGGACTGGCCAGAACACTCGCATTGCTCCCACCGCTCGCACCAGCGCGGCGAGCCATGACTCTTGGGCGGAGCTTCTGATTCACGAGGGTGTTCCATTTTGCGCTGAATGCCTGCCGAGCCGCCGTATTGGGCGCCTGTAATCCTCTGGTTTGCATAACACCTCCAGAAACATCGGGAATTTTGATTTCTGATTCCGCCTTGTCCCATGGCACGCCTAGCCACGAGCGCGAATCCCTTTTCCGTCGTCTTTCAGCCCCGTGATTGCAACGCGAATTGTTGCTTCCCAAGGACCCAATAATAGTTTAGAAGGTTATCCAGGACTTCCCTTTTGGCTTCTTGATCGTGGCGATTATACATCCAACCGCCTTGGTTGGAGCTCTTTTTTTTCATCCGTTCACGAGCGACTCAGGCGGTCTAGGACCGGCCCTGCTCCAGCGACTCCCAGGCATGTAAATATCAGGAAGTGTCTCACTTGAGCGCTTTCTCAGACACTTCCTAGAACGCCCAATAGCCGTTGGGGTACGCCGTGCCCTCTGAGATCCCAACGTAGAGGGGACGCCCAAAGAAGAATGGCAATCCCAGGTCCCAGTAATCCGTCGCGGGGCTGCACGGAGTGGTCGAACTGGAAATACAGCTTGGGCCGCCCAAGTCATCGAAAGCGGCGTTGCCGGTGCCCACCAGCGACTCGGCGTTGGCAATGACGAGTGAAACACTGGTGCTGGTGGAGTTGTAACCTGCCAGCCCGAGCGGCATAAGACTCAAAGTCGAGGTCGGGCAATACAAGCCGGCGAAGTCGTTGCTGGCACAGTCTGTTGTGCCCAACGTTCCGGCATCAGAAACGTAAAGTGCATTCGAGCCGCTATCAATGAAGGTTCCACCACTGTTGGTCGACGTGTAGGCGATGCTGTTATAGGAGGCTGAGGCGAAATTCCCATACTCGTCCAGCTCGTAAATGGCCTGCGAACTCATTCCGTTATTGCTTTCCGTGCCGATTCCAAAAGTCAGAGTCCCGCTGGCCGTAGCCGATCCGTTGGCAGCGACCGATGGCAGTGAGATTTGTGTGCCATTATTGTCCGTAGGAAGCGCCGAGACAAAATTCCATACCTGATCCCCTTCGGGAGTGGTTCCGTCAACGATGCCTTCGCCGGTGCTGGCGTTGAACCCCATGTACATACCTGTGACCTCGCTGGAACAGTAGTTGGTGGTGGCCAGCACACAGTCCTGGGAGAAATTGCCGATTCCCAGAATACCGTTGGCCCCCAGCACAGCCACCGTGTCGTCATCGGGTCCACCTGTAAACGTCTCGTCGTTCGAGCCCGGAACAGTCAGGCAGGGATTGTTCGCTGTGCCCGTGCCGACTTGAATGGTTTGGGGAGTAGCCGCGGTGGTGATGACCTGAATGGGGATTCCGGTATTGGCCGCGACTCCAGGGAGATGCGAAGACGTTTCCCCACCCACCGTAACCGTGGCTAACTGGACCGGACCCCAGGTATAGGACAAGTCCCCGAATTGAACGCATTCATACTCGGGTTCGCCGCTGGAAGGGTCCGTAACCTGTGTCAGGCCGAGGTTGCCAACCTGTGCGGCCGAAACGCCCTGGGCATCTGAACCCAGCAAACGTAGGCCCACCGAGCCCGTATCGACGAGCACGTTGGGGATGGTGGTGCAATTTGTGCTGCTACCGGGTGCGCAGACCGTCACGCTGGTGAAGATTCCGTTATCATAGTTCCCTGTAAGCCCCAGGTTGACATTCACTGTGACCGTGTCTGCCGCGCTGGGTCCGCCGCTCGTGGTGACGGGGGTGCTTGTCGACCCCGCGCCGCCGCACCCTACCAGAAATATTAGCCCCGCAATGATGCCCAAGAAGCGAACCGATATCCCCACAAACTCGCTCTTTCCAGAAAATGACACAATTTTCCCCATGGTTCCGACTCCTGAATGATTTTGCGTGCTGATTTCTGAATCCAAACTCCTGCTTTTATTCCACCGCGTGGGGTGTGAGAGAGGTGGGAATCAAACTGGGTACTCCTGCGCGCCCGTGAAGGCTCATCATTCGCCCGAAGTTCGTTAGGATGAAATCATTGCTCAGAGTGGTCACGGCGCGTTGTGGAATCCTATGGAAGCGCAGACCCTGCTGCACATTGCTCAGATAATTTTCCTGCAACTCATGAAGATTGGGAACGGTATGAGCATTCCTAGGAACTCTGAAAACCGTCCCCGCTGGCGAGACGTATTCGCTGATCAAGCTGGCATCCCTTCGGTACAACACGCCTCCGCGCACTCATCTTCCTAACTTCCTATGATTGGACGGCGGCGTCGCCTCTAGGGGTTTTCTCACGGAAGGTAAAGAAAAGTTAAGAAATTCCCGATTGTGGATTTGATGCGCCATTTGGTCCTTAAGTGGTTTGGTTTCTTTGGCATTATGGGTTCAGCAGGGTCTAATTCGGATAAGTGGATGTGTTTTCATATACATCTTGGGCTCTGTCAATCTGTCCGGTTTTAAATATTTCTTTTTCAAACAGTTGCATGGGTTATGAAATTAAATCTTACAAGTTTTCTTGGCGGGTGCGGGCTATGGACAATATTTGCGGTTCGATAGCAGGGTAGCGTCCCTAATTTCAATCATATGGCAGACCACCCGACCGTACGTGTAGTGTCAGCGGAATATCGCCTCCGGGGCGTTGGAATCCCCCGCCCACCACACTAAATCCCTCGCGTAACGAGGCTTGGGATTGAAACGGGGACGCAGGCCGTGGGTGGCCGAAAATCGGTCCTGCGCCCCCGTACAGGGGAGAAAACCTAGAACGCCCAGTACCCATTGGGATACGTCGCGCCCTCCGAAATGCCGATGTAGATCGGATGTCCGAAGAAGAACGGCAGGCCCAGATCCCAATAATCTGTGGACGTTGAGCA
>JASHSC010000186.1 GCA_030036915.1 Terriglobia bacterium | reverse complement strand
TGGAGAAAGGTTGGCACGTCTATTGGACCAATCCGGGCGATTCCGGCGAGCCTCCACGCGTGAAGTGGACCTTGCCGCAGGGGTTCAGCGCCGGTCCGATCGAGTGGCCCGTACCACAACGGATCGAAGATCATTCCCTCGTGGATTACGGCTATCGGGATGAAGTTTTGCTTCCGGTCGAGATTCAACCGCCTGCTCGCTTGGGCGCTGAGTCCAAAATTCAGTTGGGCGCCGACGTGCACTGGCTGGTCTGCCGCGACATTTGCGTTCCGGGACACGCTGCCTTAGACTTAACCCTTCCCATCGGCAGGGGTGCGGCAGTGACGCCCTCCAACCTTCATCACCTTTTTGCGCAGTCGCAGGCTGAGTTGCCACGCCGCATGCCTCCATCCTGGAAAGCGACGGCAACCTTGGACCAGCATCACTGGACACTCAACGTCGATACAGGAAAACAGGAATTGCAAGGCACATTCTTTCCCCTCGAACCGAATCAAATCGAAAACGCCGCGGCCCAGCGCGCAAGCGCCAACCCTCGCGGCATCAAACTTGAAATTCAAAGGTCGGATCAGATGCTCAAGCCGCCTACGCGCCTCTCCGGTGTGTTGGTTCTCGCATCTAAGCAAGCCTGTTTGATTGACGCGCCTGTTTTTGTCGTCTTGCATTAATTTCCGGAATTTTAGATCCCAACCTCATGGAGGGATAGAAAATGAAAAGACGGATCGCTCGTTTCGCACTGGCAGGCATCGTCACACTCATGGCGGCAACGGCCTGGGCCGTCCAACCGGGCAGCCCGGCGCCGAACTTTACCGCTCAGGACACTCACGGCCAATCTCACTCCCTCGTTGAGTACAAGGGGAAATATGTCGTTCTCGAATGGCACAATCGCGAGTGCCCCTACACCCACAAGCATTACGAGAGCGGAAACATGCAGCGCCTCCAGAAAGAGTGGACCGCGAAAGGCGTGGTGTGGTTTACGGTAATTTCTTCCGCTCCCGGAGAGCAGGGATATATGACGGCTGACCAGGAGAACGCCTACGTTGAAAAGGTTAACGCCTCGCCCACAGCGGTTCTGCTGGATCCCACCGGACAGTTAGGCCATCTCTACGGCGCCAAAACCACGCCCCACATGTTCGTCATCAGCCCGGAGGGCGTGCTGCTCTACGACGGCGCCATTGACGACAAACCGACCACCGACACCGATGATATCGCCACGGCCCACAACTATGTTTCGGCGGCGCTGGAAGAAGCCATGGCGGGCAAGGCCGTCGCCACTCCCAGCACGCGTCCTTATGGTTGTTCGGTGAAGTACGCCAGGTAATCGGGAGACGGGATACGGATGCGGGAAACGGGACAATGGATAAGCGGATGGGGATAAGGGACATGCCTTCCGGATCGAAATGTGCGTATGTTCCCCGGCGCGAGTCGCGAACAAGTATCCCTATTTCCCGTACCCCGTGTCCCGTGTCCCGTTTTTTTCACGCACCGCCCGAAAAGTGTCGCGCGCGATCAGAAGCTCCTCGTTCGTGGGGATCGCCATCACTCGCACGCGGCTGCCATCACTGGAGATTTCGCCCTCTTTGCCCGTCACCGCGGCGTTTCGTGCCGCATCAATCTGAATTCCCAATTCGCCCAGTCCCTCGCAGGCCAGCGCGCGAACGTCCGGCGCATTTTCGCCAATACCGCCGGTGAACACGACTCCGTCCACGTGTCCCAAGGCCGCGCTGTATGCTCCAATATACTTCTTGATGCGATAGCAGAAAACCTCAATGGCCAGCTTGGCCTGCTCGTCACCGCGCGCCGAAGCCGCCAATAAATCGCGCATATCATTCGACTCGCCGGAAATTCCATACAGTCCGCAGTTTTTGTTCAGCAGCGTGGACATCTCGTGCAGGGTTAACTTATCCTTCGACATGATGTAGAGAAGCGCGGCGGGGTCGATATCCCCGCAGCGCGTGCCCATCAGCAATCCCTCCTGCGGCGTGAACCCCATGGAGGTATCAATCGATTGGCCTTTCTGGATTGCCGTGATCGAGCAGCCGTTCCCCAGGTGCGCGGTGATGAGGTTCACATCCTCTCGCACCTTGCCGAGAATTTTTCCGAAGCGATAAGCCACATAGCGGTGCGAGGTGCCGTGGAATCCGTACCGCCGGATGTGGTAGCGCCGGTAGTAGGAATAAGGAAGCCCGTAGATGTACGCCCGCGGCGGCACCGATTGGTGGAACGCCGTATCAAACACCGCTACCTGCGGAACCTTGGGCATCAGTTTGCGCGCCACGTAATAGCCGCGCAGATTGTGAGGATTGTGCAGCGGCGCCAGTTCCGCGCACTTCTGGATGTCCTCTTCCACCTTGCCATCAATCACCACGGAGGCCGCAAAGTGCTCGCCCCCGTGCACCACGCGATGTCCAACAGCCTCAATATTTGAGATATCCCCCACCGCGCGGCATTCTTTCAACATTTCCACCGCGCGATTCAGCGCCGCCTGGTAATCGAGAATTTCTTCCGTCGTAGTTCGGGTAGGGGCCGGTGGAACCGTCACCTTCAGCGTTGCTTCATTCGTTCCGATGCGATCGATGCTCCCTCGGGCGAGGGTGCGGTCGGTGTTGGAATCCATCATCTCGGCATTGGTCTCAATGAGCTGGAATTTGATGGATGAACTGCCGCAGTTCAGAACCAGGATCTTCATTTCTCACCCCAAATGCTCCTCGCGGCCTTCGCATGGTTTGCACGCACACGTTTTCTGTGCGCAAAATGTCACGGTCTCTTACAGCGTAACACTCCCGTCTGCTCTCAACAAATAACCGCGACCACCCATGGTGTCTCAGAACTCTGTAGTGCAGGTGTCCTCACCCGCGACCCACCTGCAATGGCTACCCGGCTGGGGACAGCCGCGCTACAACTGCGGCCGCCCAGCAGTTTGCCTCCCCCATTCTCGTTCGATATCATAGGCCCCACGCATCATGCCGAATGACGCAAACTCCGCGGTCGTACGCGTGGAAGGCTTGCGCAAGCGTTATGGGGACGTCGAAGCCCTGCGCGGTGTGACTTTTGAAATCAAGGCGGGCGAAGTCTTCGGCCTGCTGGGTCCCAACGGCGCGGGGAAAACCACCACCATCGAAATTCTCGAAGGCCTGCGCCAGCCGGATGGCGGAACGGTAACTGTATGCGGCATGGACCCGGCGCGCGAGCCCAACGCGCTCAAGCAGCGGATCGGAGCACAGCTTCAGACCACCATGCTGCCCGACAAGATTCGGGTGGAAGAAGCACTCGCCCTCTACGCAAGCTTTTATCAGCAATCCGCCTCGCTCGAGTTGCTGCTGGACAGGTTCGGCCTGGCGGAGAAGCGCCGCGCGTTCTTCGAAAAGCTTTCCGGCGGGCAGAAGCAGCGCCTGGCCCTGGCGCTGGCCATGGTGAATAATCCTGAACTCGTTCTGCTCGATGAACCCACCGTGGGCCTTGACGCGCAGGTGCGCCGCGACATTTATGAGCTCATCGAACGCTTCCGGGAGGAGCATCGCACCACCTTGCTGACCACGCATTACATTGAAGAAGCCGAACGTCTGTGCGACCGCGTGGCCATCGTAGACTATGGTCAGGTGATTGCCATGGGAACGCCCCGGGAGCTAGTGCGCAGCTCCGGCAAAGGTACACGGTTGGAAGTGACGCTCGCCCAGCCCGTGGCGCCCGAGCGGTTGAAGCAGCTTGAAGCTGTTTCCGACTGTCTTGAGATGGGCGGCAAGTACATACTCCACGCGCAGCCGACAGCCGCGGGCGTGGCCGCACTCTTGCGATTTCTAGAAGCGGACGGCAACACCCTGCTCGACCTTCACATCGCGCCGCCCACGCTTGAGGATGTGTTCGTGGAAATGACCGGGAGACGAATGGAAGACGCATGATTCACATGGTGCGAATTGCGCTCATGTCCGTTCGCCTGGTGATGCGCACCAAAGTGGCGCTCTTTTTCACCTTCATCTTTCCGCTTATTTTTCTGTTTGTTTATGCCAGCATTTTTGCCCACGGAAATCCGCGGGAAGTGGTCTATATGTTCGGACCGGTGGTGACGCTGAACATCATGAGCAGCGCGCTCTTTGGGCTGGGATTGCAATCGGTCATGCAGCGCGAACGCGGCAGCCTGCGCCGCTATCGCCTAGCGCCCCTCGGACCCGGAACCATGGTCCTCGGCAGTTTGTTGGCGAATTACCTGCTGGAGCTTCCCACCATTGCCCTTCTGGTTTTCTGCGCCATGGTGTTCTTCCACATGCCGCTCGGAATCAGCCTCCTGACCTTGCTGATACTGGTCACGGTGGGGACATTCGCCTTTGCCGGATTCGGCCTGACCATTGCCAGCGTGGCCAACACCATGCAGGAAGCGCAGATCTACAACAACATCTTCTGGTTTGCCCTGCTCTTTCTCTCCGGCGTAACCGTCCCCTTGCCGATGCTCCCGCACTGGGTGCAGAGCCTCGCCGCATTTTTGCCGGCCACTTACCTGGTGAGCTCTTTCCAGGCCATCATGGTGAGCCACGATTCGCTGCTCGATCATTCCGCCGAAATGCTCATCCTTATCATCTCGGGGTTCTTTGGCGTCCTTTTGGCCTGGAAGCTATTCCGCTGGGAAAAAGACGAAAGGATTTCCACCCGCGCCCGCCTGATTGCCCTCAGCTTTGTCGCGCCTTTCTTGATTATGGGCTTTTGGATGCTTGAGCGCGGCTCCTTCGCTGCTACGTGGCAGGATACCTTCTCCCTCCTGAGCCAACCGAAAGCCGCAGCGCCGCAACGCCCGACAAATCTGGAAGGGATTTTGCTGAATGGCTTCGAAAGCTTGGAGCAACCAGAAATTCTACTGAAGACCTGGCAGGTGTCCGCCGGTCCGAATGCCGGCGGCGGCTCGCTCGGCGAGTTCGAAGTGATCAGCCCCGGCGCGGACGGCACCGGGCATGCCCTGCGTTTCAAAGGGCGTGTGGACGGTCCACTCGGCTCGGGACAAGGATACGTCGTCGCCCGCTACCCGTTCACTCTGCCGAGTGGCGCTCTTCCCTTGCGCGGAATGGAGTTCGAAGTGCGGGGCGACAGTCGCCTTTTTCAGGCGAAGCTGACCCCGCCCGATCCGGAGTTGCCAACTCCAAGCCTGAATTTTGTCCCGGACGCGGATTGGCAAAGCGTTCGCCTTCCCGCCGCGGGGCTCGGAACCGGCTCACCCGCGGGCAGGAATTCCTGGCTCCTGGAGTTTCGAGTGGAGGGTCCGCCCGGCAACTTTCACCTCGATATCGACGAAATTCGGGTCTACTGAAACTCCTGGCGGACTCGCCCGTCCTCGGCGCGCATTTCCAGAAGTTCCTGGCGCAATTCCTCGTTCATCATCGTGACCCTTTGTCCAGGTTGACGGCCTGCGAAACCCCTGCCGGCCGCCCGGAGTGGACCTGTTCAAAAATTGCGTCCATGATTCGCGCCGTCAGCAGAATTTCACGAGAAGAAATGGGCGGGGGGGCGCCTTCACGATCGAGCGATAAAACGCTTCGATCAGAAGTCGCATCCCGGATTCCATCGTCTGGTCCTGCGGCATAAAACCCCTCAGCTCACCGGGCAGCTCCCGCAGACGCTGCTTGATGAAAAGGGCTGATAGAGTGCGAAGGTCGGCCTTGGTCGTGACCTTCTGTGCGTTGAGGCAAAGCAGAAGGTCCTGGTCCTGGTCTAGAAGTAATCCGTTCCAGGGGCCGAAAATTCGGAATTGGTTGATCGCTGGTTTCATCTGCGACGAGAAAGTGAAATAAGCCGTCGCGCGCTCCTGGTCATTAACGATCACGCGAAGCTCGTCCACGATTTCTGTCTCGTCCAGGCTCTTGAGATACGCGCTCGGAAAACCGCAAGCCGTCACCTGGGGCGAATGATCGGCCACGTACTCCGCGATCCGCGCGATCCCGTGGCTGATGATGTTGTGAAGCAACTTACCGGGCAATTTGCGGACCCAATGGTCCTTGTCGCCGAGCACCGCGCGCGCATAGTAGGAATGCCTGACGTCGTAGCAGTAGTAACCCTCCATATGCAGAGGCGGGCCGCCCAGGTATCCGCTCTTCACCATTTCCCGCATCCGCCGCGCCACCGGCGTAAACTGATAGTTGTGCCCGGCCGTCACGTGAAGGTCTTTTTGATCGGCCAGGTTGATGATTTGTTCCGCTTCGTGCGCATACAACGTGAAGGGCTTTTCCACGTACACATGGCAGCCCTGCTCGAGGCAATATTTTGCAATCTCCAGGTGGCTGGCCGGGGGCGTGGTGATGTGGATAACGTCCGGGCGCGCCTCGCTTATCAATTCGCGCACCTCGGCGAAACACCGCTTTACCTGAAAACGCTCTGCCAGTTGCCGGGCCATCAGTGGTTCGCGGTCGCACACTCCCACGATCTCACATTCCGCAATACTCTGAATTTGCCGGACGTGGGAATCCGCCACCTTCCCGCATCCCACAATCGCAACCTTGAGCATTCCGTCCACCCTCACTTGCAACTCGCAAAATGCCTCCGCATGGCCTCTGCGGTCGGCACCCTGGGTTTCCATCCGAGCCGGGCTTTCAGTTTTTCATTGCTGTAGAGCGTCTTTTTCCATAGGGCATGCCAGCGCTTTCGATTCAAGCCCGGCATGGGATCTCCCCTCGACTCCCGCGCGCGCTTTTCACACCAGTAGCAATAGGCGTGGCTGACCACATGAGGAACATAGATCGAGGCAAACTCCCGGACGGTTTGTTTGTATTGGCGAAGAAACTGGCGGCTGGAAGGCAGGTCGTCATCAACGACGTTGAAGACCTCCCCGTCGATCCCTTTCACCAGGCCAGCGAGCACAATTGCCTCCGCGCAGTTGTCGACGTATGTCAAGGGAATGGGATTCGAGCCGCCCAGGTGGAGATATGTCCGGAAGGCTCGCAAGCCCACGCGATAGGTAAGTCCGCCCTTCCCTGCTCCATAAACGCTACCCGGCCTGAGCACCACATAGGGGATGCCGAAGCTCTTTCCATATTCCGCCACAAGCTGTTCCTGCCGGACCTTGCCAAAGCAGTAAGCCTCGCCGCGCAGTTCGGGGTGCTCCTCGATGGGGCACGATTCGTCCAAAAGCCTGCCGCGGGGTTTCCCACAGTTGGTATAGACCGTGAACGAACTCACCAGAACAAATCGCCGCAGCCGCCCGTGCTGCACGCTGGCGTCAAGCAGATTACGCGTGGCGACGACAGAGTTCATGTAAGCGTCGGCAAATGATGTCTCTCCGGAGCAGGCGGCCAGGTGGTAGATCACGGCTGCGCCCCTGCCGGCTGCTTCGCAGTCGGAGCGGGAAAGCAGATTGCCCTTCAGAAGCTCGAATCGCGTTCCGGCAGGCCGTCGCGCCAGGAGGGCTTCGATTCCTTGCAGGTTACTCGAGGGACGGACGAGCCCGGCGATGTTGTGAAATCCCCGCTCCGCCAGGATCTCGAGAACGCGCTCGCCAATGAAGCCCGCCGCCCCTGTTACCAGGATTCGGTCATCAGGAGAGATGATGTGGGAATCTTCCGGTTCCAAAGCACAACTCGGTCAGTACTGCGGTTCACGACCCCGAGCCCGGGCAGGGCGAGATGTCGTGCGGCATCGCACCCTGCTCTCTTGACCCGGGACTGTGGGGCATTACACTGCTTTGAAGGATGCGCTCTGTTCTAAAGTGCCCCATTGCACTTTGAGGGTTCCGCTGCCGCCTGCTTTGGTTAGCATTATCGTCACCTTATCGACAGATTCCGCAGCCTTCGAGCCCTCCATCGGGACCGAGGCGAAATCCTGCGACTTGTCGTGGTCGGTGCCCCACTGCCCATGCTGCTTGTTGAATACCAACTTCCACGAGCCGTCGTCCTCCTTCTGCATCCAGATGCTATAGACACCAGCCGGTACTTTGACGTCGCCAAAAGCCAGGTCGGTGTCCGTCTTGAAAGTCGTGGAGGTATTATTCCCCATCCGCCAGAATCCCCCCGCCGGCAATTTTCCCAGCATTTCATCCGTCGTGCGGCCGTGCAACGAAGGCTGGCCGTAATCCACCGAAACCGTTTTGCCTCTCA
>JASHSC010000185.1 GCA_030036915.1 Terriglobia bacterium | reverse complement strand
AATCGGCGGCGAAAGTCGCAGCCTTCCGCAAGCAGGTTCGCGAGTGGTTTGAAGATTGGGCATCGCTCGGCTGGCTTGCAAAGTAGTCCTGCATTCGTATTCGCAGGACAGCATTTTGTAGCGGCGGTCTATCGACCGTCGCCGGCACTCATAGAGCGCCGCTACAGCGATTTGCGCCGGATTCAAAATTTGGACGCGGACGGCGAAATGTTTGCTCAAATTGTTTTATGAAACTCATGGACCGCATTTACGGCTGGTTCCTGCGTGCGGCCAACGCCTGCCAGTCGCCGCTGCTGCTGGCCATCCGGCTTTATTGGGGATGGCAATTTTGGCTGGCCGGTTGGGGGAAGATAACGAATATTCCGCACGTGGTCGAATACTTCACCAACCTGGGACTTCCCGCCCCTACCTTTACCGCTTACTTTATTGCCTGGCTTGAAGCGATCGGTGGTGTGTTGCTGGTGCTCGGCCTCGGCTCGCGTTTAATCGCACTGCCTCTGGCAATCGATATGTTCGTCGCCTACGTCGTAGCGGACCGCGACGCTCTTTTTGCAATCTTCTCTGACCCCGACAAATTTACGGCTTCGTCCTCGTACACCTTTTTGTTCGCTTCCCTGCTGATTCTCATCTTCGGCCCCGGAGTTTTCTCCCTCGATCACCTCATCGCGTGGTACCGGAAGAAACGTAACCCAACCGAAGCGTCAAACCCGTAGCCTTTTTTAGCGTTCAGCATTCACCCTTCTGACTTCTTCAAGAGCCACACCTCCGCCACCTGAGCCCCGCGTCCATTCCCCCCCAGCCCCGGCTCGCGCGTCCAAGCCAAGGTCAACGCGCCGGACGCGGTCGCTTCTTGCGGAATATCGAATTCCAGCGGCGCCACCGGCTTGGGCTTTGAAATGAAGGGATGAATTTCCGGCCCATTCTCGCAGGCGAGGCGGATTTTCAGGCTGGGCGAATCGCCAGCGTACACGACCCGAATCCGGTATTGCTGCGCAGGGTCAAGTGAGGTGTAGCGCATTCGCAGTGGGGCATTGAACAGCGCTTCCGCCCAGCGTTTCCAGGCAATGGGCATCTCCGCCGGCAGCGGGAACCGGTGACCGATGAGGACCGATTTCCGCAGCTCCGGATCCTCCGCGTAAGTCGAGCCGCGCAGCAATCGCGACGGGCGCGAAATGTCGCCGAGGTCATCGTAATAACCTCCCGGGCCGGGATTATTGCGGTTTAAAACTTCCTCAATGGCCTTGATTTGCTCCGCAGGGGTCGCCAGTGCAGCGATTTCCCGCAAACGCTGCGCGAGCCAGGGACCATTGGTGATCGGAGCGTCCACCGTATCCAGATTTCCGCCGCGCTCCACGGCTTCGGCCTGATAGCGCTCCACCGACAACTGCATGCGGATGCTTTGGAAAAGCGCCTCCGCCAATTCCAGAATGCGCGTGCGCCCCTCCTGCGCCACCCGCTCGGTAAATGCCTTGCTCAGAATTTCCTGCGCCTGCGCCAGAACGACGACCGGGTCCAAACCGTTGGTGGGTGGGGATTCGCGGTGAGCATTGTCCGAGGGCGCGACAGGCTGCGAGCCCACGGCGTGGATTGCCTCCAGCGCGTCGAGCGCCTGGCCATGCAAATCGGTCTCATAAATCAGCCGGCGCCGCACGTAGGCGTCGTAATAAGCGCGATAGAGCCCCTGCTGGAATCGCCAGCTCAGCAATTCCGCTGGAGTGGCGTTGCGCTCCATGGTCTGGAAGCGCGCGAGTGTGGCCTCAACATTTTCGTTCGCTAGCAGTGGTCCCTGCCATGCTTTCTCCAACCCCAGCAGCCCGTGGGCAAAATCCTCGGCGTAGCGGTCGCTGATGAAAAAGCGGCTGTAGTCGCGCAGCACGTCGATGAGCTTAGCATCGGGATCCCAGGCGATCGCGTTCCATACGAATTTGTTCACATCGTCATTGCAGCCCTCGGAGTACGACCCGAATCCGGCCGAATACGGCAAGTAGCGCCGCGCGATGTTGGCGAACGCCTCCGGCCGCGGGCAAATCGGTTCCCTGCCCTCCGTCAGCGAGAACGCCACATCCCAATCCGGCACCGGAAATTGGCATTCGAGCGTGTGCGTGATGTCGGGAT
The DNA here is from genome assembly GCA_030036915.1 of Terriglobia bacterium. Lineage (GTDB taxonomy): Bacteria > Acidobacteriota > Terriglobia > UBA7540 > UBA7540 > Bog-366. The sequence goes on along the minus strand of JASHSC010000185.1, from coordinate 25,939 downwards.
ACAAACGAATCGGGTAGCGCTTCGGAACGCGCTCGCGCAGCGTGGGCAAATCCACACGCGATTGCGGGCCGAACACTACGCCCCCGAGCCACTCGGGCTGGCCTTTCAGGATTTCAAAGAACTCTTCGAACCATGCTTCCGTGAATGATTGCGGCGACATCCACATCTGGCCTTGGGGATGATATTTGCGCAGATTTGCCGTCTGCTTTTCCAGCAGGGCCATCATGTATTTTGGTTCCGTGTGCCCGGGATCGCCGCCCGGAACGAACACCGCATCGACGCGCGGCAGGGCCTGGAAGATTTCTCCCCACGCGGCGATTTCGCGTTCCACCACGGCGGGATCGGAATAGTCGCGCTCCATGGCTGGGTACCAGATCCACACGTCCAGGCCATATTCGTCACAGATTCGCGACATCTCGATCATCATTTCCTTCTTGGGAAGCGTAAAGTGCGGGCTGTCCTCTTCGTCATCGGAGCGCGGAGGAATCAGCTCGATGAGATTGCAGCCGAAAAGACCGAGCTCGCGGATGTACTGGTCCCACATCGCCACGGTCCAGCCGTCGTAGGAGTTGGTTTTGGGGCGATAACCAAGCTGGTGGCCGCGCAGGCGGTATTTGGGCGAAGACTGAACGTTCAAATCACTCGGCGCTTCCACGCGCAGTTTGGTCATCCGCAGTGAGCGCAAAAGTTCGCCCACGCCGTAGAGCACGCCGCGCTCATCGGAGCCGCCAATCGAGACCTTTATCGAGCCTTCTTGTTCCGCAACTCTGAGGGCGTAGCCCTCCGGTTGATTCGAGCTTTCTCTCCTCGATTGTCCGTGGCGGGTCGCAGCGCCGCTCAGGACTTCCGCGGTCACAACCGGAGTTGGGGCCGAAGGCAGGGAGTGAACAATCGGCCAGCGCAGCTCCGTCCGTTTCTCCACCTCTTCAGCAAGCACCTTAAGCGCTCGCTGCGCCCGGGGCGAAAGACTGGGCGCGGCAAGAATCTGCGCCGCGCTGAGGTCAACCCACTTGCTCCCCGTGGCGCTCTCTCCGGCCGCGTTCAATGATGGTACCGGCGCGCCAGTCGCCGCCAGGTCTGATGGGATGAGGGCTATCCCCGCCGCCGAGCCCACTAACCCGCCCGCATGTTTGAGAAACTTCCGCCGGTCAACCGTCATATTCATGCCCCCAATGGTCATTTAATAATCGCGCGCAGATTTTATCGTCAGAATGCGGAGAGGCCAAGAGGAGAATATAGCATGGGCTTACCGCCCATGAACATGACCAGGATGGCCATGCCACAGCCGTGATCATCGCGGCAGATCGGGATCAATCCCTTCATCATCGTAGGAAGGCCGAGGCGGAGACGGGCAAATAACTCCCATCAAATTGTAGCGGAGCTCATCAGAAAGTTCGGTAATCTGCATTCCATCAGCAACCAAGATCTTGCAGGCCAGCACGGCGCGCTTTGGGCCATCCGGCTGTCCGGCCATCGTGTAGCTCACGCGGCAAAGTTGGCATTCCTGGTTCCAGCAGAATCGTCCGTAGGGAATCGTGTCGGGGCTCATGTATTGGAACGCGCGCAGGCAGGTGTTCTTCTCCGGAACCGGAAACTCTTTTCCCAGCACCGTGATTTTCACCAGGCGCTCGAATTCGCGGAATAAGGGATTGCCCATGAGAAGAGACTTCGTAGGAGCAGGGCTTGTCCCTGCCCTTCGGCCCGACCATGTCGGGCAGGGCACCCGCAAGGGGTGCCCCTACCTCTATCAGCTTTCAGTAACGAACGTCGCCAGCCGCCGCAGTTTTTCCCGGCGGCGCTTCAGAAGGTCGGCCACCGGCAATTTGCCCAGCCGCTCGAGGCAATTGCGCAACACGGGCCTAAGAATTTCCGCCGCCTCAGCATGATCTGTGTGCGCGCCGCCGGGAGGTTCCGGAACGACCTGATCGATGATCTGAAAGCGGTACAGGTCTTCTGCAGTCAGTTTAAGCAGGCGAGCCGCTTCCTGTTTGTGGTCACCATCCCGCCAAAGGATGGCCGAGCATCCTTCCGGGGGAATGACCGAGTAGACGGCGTTTTCCTGCATCAGAACTTCATCACCCACGGCGATGCCCAGCGCTCCGCCGCTGCCGCCCTCCCCGTGCACCAGAACCACCACGGGCACGTTCAGCTTGCACATCTCCTTCAAGTTGCAGGCAATCGCTTCCGCCTGGCCACGCTCCTCCGCGCCAATGCCCGGGTACGCGGCGGGAGTATCGACAAAGCAAATGATGGGCATCCCGAATTTTGAGCCCAGCCCCATCACGCGCAGAGTCTTGCGATAACCCTCGGGATTGGCCATGCCGAAGTTGCGCAGAAGCTTCTGCTTAGTGTCACGGCCCTTCTGGTGGCCGACCACCACAACGGGGCGCTCCTCAAATCGGGCAAAGCCCGCCACCATGGCGGCATCGTCACCGAATCGGCGATCGCCGTGCAGCTCCACGAAATCCGTGAAGAGCATTTGAATGTAATCGAGAGTGTAAGGCCGCTGGGGATGCCGGGCGACCAGTACGCGCTGCCAGGCATCTTGCGGAGGGCCGGAAACTTTCTGGCGCAGAGCCACAAGCTGCTCCCGCAGGCGCTCGATTTCTTCTTCCAGAGCGGCGGAACCCGCGGCGCCTTCCAGCTCCGCAATCTGCTTCTCGAGTTCCAGCACAATCGCCTGGTCGTTTTCCGTCTTGGCCATGACACTCATATTATAGCTTACCGCCGGCAGCTTACAGTGAAAAACCCAAATCGAGCGAACAGGCTGCCAATTGATTCAGCCCCAACGGGGGGTGATCACGAAGCCCAGTCCATCGGCCTGGGATAAATTAGCAATGCCGATTTCATTTCCAGCCCTGAAAGGGCGAGATTCGGGATTGAAGGCAATTGTTCCACCCCTTCAGGGCTGGGGGTCCGTTGTGGTCCCCTTAACCCAGGCCGTTGGCCTGGGCTTTATTCGATCGCCTCTTTGGGGCTCAAAAGTCAATGCACCATAACCCGCATCGTGCCCTAAGATGGCCGAACGGCCGTCCAGCTACTTTCGAGGCTACAACGACGTTTCCCGTTCCAACGTTCGACACCTTCGGCATAACCGCAGCGACATGTCATTTTTACACGCGGCCATTTGTTTTCATAAACTTCTTAGGAGGTTCCTTCATTTTTAATATCTTTTTCGGCCCGAATTCAGCGGAGTGGAAGCCAACATGTGTAGGCTTTCTTGTCATGGATGAACAACGAGTGGAGCGCGCCACCGGAAGCGGTTGTAGCCCCGCTCTACGGCCCGTCACCTGGAGGCTTGGGGCAGCTAGGGAAAGTGCCGGCTCTGGACGCGCTCGTGGCAAATTGGCCCCCGAATTCCCGGATTCCAGTTTCGGCGCTCATTGAGCGCCGCTTCGGTTGTAGCGCGGCTGTCCCCAGCCGCGATTTTCGAGCTTCGAGCTTCCAGTTTCGAGTTTGAATTTCCAGCTTCTATTCGTAGCGCCCTGCGCATTTTCACCCATAAATGGTAATCCATCCCAGAGACGAGCAATTTCAGGGCTTTCGTAGTTAGAATATCTACCCTACGTTAACTTATTTATTCTATTATTGATTGTATGAGACGGCCGGGATGTCTCGCCCGCCCCCCGCACGATTGAGTGGGTGGTATTCCGCACCTGTTGGGTGTTTACACGCGGTGGCGCATTGAGCCCCAGGGGGGCAATCTACCGAAGCCCAGGCCGATGGCCTGGGCTTTGTTCGGTCACCCTGTTGGGGCTCATTGGGGAATTGATGGGGTGTTCGCTGTCTCAGGATTTTTTCAGGTTCTTCTCGGCATGTGCGGGAACCTTCTGGGCGGTTATCGTTTGGCCGCCGATGCCCCATCCGCCGTCCTTGACCTCCTCGATGGTTACGAAGGTCACGTCACGCAGCCCAGGATAAACACTCTCAACAGCATCGGTGAGTTTAGACAGCAGCTCGTGTTTCTGATCGGTCCGGAAGGCACCTTCAACAAGTTTCACGTTGATAATTGGCATGGTTTACCTTTCTGTTTTTATGTTTACGGATTGCCGACATTCATCATTTTACTCCTTCACACGCACTGCAGGAAGGGAGACGTTTTTGGAAGTACGTCTTCCGACGGGATCATTGTTGCATAAAGGACCGTTTTTGGTAAGCCACTCAATTCCGCCCTGACTTCGTAGTCCGCGATACGGGGCTTTCGCTGCCAGCTGATAGCTGAAAGCCGTCAGCTACCACTCGCCGCCTGCTTCTCCAACCGCACCGCCTCATCGCCGCAGAGCTGGCGCAGGCGGTTCAGCAATTCGTCGTCGGGGCGGACTCCTCGCGGGGCTTTGGACTGGATCCGCACGGCGAAATCGTCGGGGCGGAACAGTTCGAACACCAGCGGGCTGTCGCCCGGGAACTGGCCCAGCACTCCGGAGAGTTCTTCTATGCTTTCCTCGCGCAGGGTTTCCAGGCTGAGGCGGATTCTTAACTGCGGCTTCGAGCCGTTCACGGCGGCTTCGAGGGGTTTGGCTTCATTCACCACCACGCGCGGCTTCTGGTTTTCCTCGTGGCGGACTCGGCCTTTGATCAGCAGTGCTGCGTCGGGCTTCAGCACGCCCTGCAATTGCTGGTAGGCTTGGGGGAAAACCAGCAGCTCGGTGGAGCCCCTTTGGTCTTCCAGGTGCCCGTTGGCCCACAGATCGCCTTTCTTGCTGGGCTTCACGCGCAGGCCGCGCAGAATTCCGGCGAGCGTTACCGGCGCCTCATTCTCCATCTCTTCAATCGACGAGCTGTCATAGCGCGTGAGCGCCTGGAGGCGCGGCAGATATTTTTCCAGCGGGTGGCCTGTGACGTAGAACCCCAGAACTTCCTTCTCCGCAGCCAAGCGCTCGGCTTCCGTCCAGTCGGGCACGTCGGGCATCTCGAACGGCGGAGGCGGCGGAGCGTCCGCGCCTCCCATAAACAGCCCGTGCTGCCCGCTTTCGGCTTCGCGCTGGCGCTTCTGGCCCATCTCCATGGCGCGGTCGAGCGCGGCCAGCAGCTGCGTTCGTCGCGCTCCGAGCGAATCGCACGCACCGGCCTTGACCAGGCTTTCCAGCACCCGTTTGTTCATCAGGCGCAAATCAATGTGCTCGCAAAATTCCACCAGATTTTCAAACCGCCCGAGCTTCTGTCGCGCTGCGAGCACGGAATCGACGGCACTCGCGCCCACATTTTTTATGGCCGTCAGGCCGAAGCGAATGGCGTTGCCGTCAGGCGTAAAATCCTTGCCGCTCAGGTTCACGTCGGGCGGCAGAATCTGAATTCCCATGTCCTTGCTCTCGGCGAGATACCGAATCAGCTTTTCCTGGTTGCCGATTTCCGTGGTCAGCAGCGCGGACATGAATTCCACCGGGTAGTGCGTCTTCAAATACGCGGTGTGAAACGCCACCAGCGCGTAGGCGGCGGAATGCGACTTGTTGAAGCCGTAGCCGGCAAACTGCTCGACCAAATCCCAAAGCTTACGCGCCTTCGCCGCGGAGACGTTGTTGGCGCGCGCGCCTGCCAGGAACTTTTCCTTGTTCGCCACCATCTCTTCGATTTTCTTCTTGCCCATGGCGCGGCGCACCACGTCGGCTTCCGCCAGTGAGAATCCCGCGACTTTGTTGAAAATTTGAATCACCTGCTCCTGGTAAACGATGACGCCGTAGGTTTCCTCCAGAATTTCCTGGAGCTGCGGGAGATCGTAAACCACTTCCTTCTTGCCGGTGCGGCGCGCAATGTAGTCGTCAATCATCTGCATGGGTCCGGGGCGATAAAGCGCGTTCAGGGCGGTGAGGTCGGCGAGGCGCTGGGGCTTGACGCGGCGCAGAATGTCCGTCATGCCTCGGCTTTCAAACTGGAAAATGCCGGCGGTCAGCCCCTTGCCCAGCAACTCGTAGGCTACGGAGTCTTCCAGCGAGACGGCGTCAAGGTCCAGCTTCTCGCCGCGAGACTTTTCGATCAGCTTTACGCAATCGTCAATCACCGTCAGCGTGGCGAGACCAAGAAAATCCATCTTCAGCAGGCCAATTTTCTCCAGATCGTCCATCGCATACTGCGTGGTGATTTCATCCTTGTTGCTCTTGTGGAGCGGAACGATTTCCTGGAGCGGCTGCGGCGAAATCACTACGCCCGCGGCGTGCGTGGAGGCGTGGCGGACGAAGCCCTCCAGATGCCCGGCCACTTGCAGCAACTCCGCCACCCGCGGATCGGTCTTTTGGAGCTGCGCGAGCTCGGGGGTCTGCTTCAGCGCCTCATCCAGCGTGATGTTCAGCGTGTTGGGGATCAGCTTGGCAATGCGGTCGGCTTCGGCGTAATTCATGTCCAGCGCGCGGCCGGCGTCGCGAATCACCGCCTTGGCGCCCATGGTGCCGAAAGTGATGATCTGGCTCACGTTTTCGCGGCCGTACTTCCGCGTGACGTAGTCGATGACCTCGCCGCGGCGGCGCATGCAGAAATCAATGTCGATGTCGGGGAAGGAAATGCGCTCGGGATTCAGGAAGCGCTCGAAAAGCAACTCGTTTTGCAGCGGATCGATATCGGTAATGTGCAGCGAATAGGCTACCAGGCTGCCCGCCGCCGACCCGCGTCCCGGTCCCACGGGGATGCACTGCTCGCGCGAGAAGCGGATGAAGTCCCATACGATCAGAAAATATCCGGCAAAGCGCATCTTCTGGATGAGCGCGATCTCGCGCTCCAGGCGCTCCTCGTAGGCTCCGAGCGGATACTTCAGCCGGCCCGCGGTCTGCAGGCGATCCAGGCGCTCACGGCGATGGGCGAATCCCTCACGCGCCATCCTGGCAAAGAAACTGTCGGGGGTTTCGCCGGCCGGAACTTCAAAATGCGGGAAAACGTGCTCGCGCGCATCCAGGTGTAAGTTGCAGCGTTCTGCGATGTTAAGGGTGTTGGTGAGGCTTTGTGGCACTTCGTTGCCGAAAATGTGCGCCATCTCCTCGTAAGTTTTGAAGTAAAACTCGTTGGTGCGAAACTTCATCCGGTTCGTGTCGCTCATGGTCTTGCCAGTCTGGATGCAGACGAGAACTTCCTGGGCGCGCGCGTCCGCCTGCGTGAGGTAATGGGCGTCGTTGGTGGCTACCAGCGGAATTCCCGTCTCGCGCGAGAGTTGCGTCAACTGCGGATTGATGCGCTTCTCTTCCTCCATGCCCTGGTCCTGAACCTCGAGGAAGAAATTTCCTTTGCCAAAAATATCGCGCAAATCGTAAGCCGATTGCCGCGCGGCTTCATAGCGGTCGGAGAGCAGTGACACGGCCACTTCCCCTCGCAGGCAGGCGGAGAGCCCGATCAGCCCATCCGCATGCCGCGCCAACAGATCCTTGTCAATTCGCGGCTTGTAGTAGAAGCCTTCGAGATACGCGCAGGAGGCCAGCTTTACCAAGTTGCGATATCCGCGTTCGTTTTCACACAGCAGCACGAGATGATTGGGCCGGTCGGCATCCGCAGTGCGATCAAATCGGCTTGCCGGAGCAACGTAAACTTCGCAGCCGATGATAGGCTTGATGTTGCGCTTCTTCGCCGCCTCATAAAACTTCACGGCACCGAAAAGATTTCCGTGGTCGGTCAAAGCGACGGCAGGCATCTTGAGACTTGCGGCGCGGTCCATGAGTTTTTCGATGTCGCAAGCGCCGTCGAGAAGACTGTAATCGGTGTGAACGTGCAGATGAACGAAATTTTCGGAAGTCATTCACGAAGATTGTAGCAGAAAATGACTTGCCTTGTGCGGTCGTTGCCTAGTCCGCTTAACACTTCACTTTTCGGTTGGAAAACTCCGCAGTAGACAGAACATGTCATTTGTTCCCGGGCGGCCTTGAGGACTCCGGATGTGGATGCTCCACAATTCCCCGCAAAGGATAATCGCTTGTCCAGAGGATTTCATGTTGCTGTAGGAAACCCCTCAAGTCGGTGTAACATCTAAATCTCAGCCAATATGTCGCTAATAATGGGGTATGATTTTTCGCAAGGTCAATCCTAAGGGAGGGCACAAAACTTTAATCCGCCAATCTCAGGAGGGAAATTCTGGCGTATGGTACTGAGCGGAAAGAAGATAGTTCTTGCGGCGAGCGACTCCGAATCCAGCGAATATTTAGGAAGCCAATGGCGGCAGATGCTTCTAGCCACACTCCCGGCTCGTTATGCTCGTTATCTGGGGACCGACTGGTCGATCAAAAATGAAGTAAGCCCCGACGGCCGAGCGATGTACGTGCCCCACGGGCTGCGCATCATTGAATCACTGTTGATCAACAAGTTCGGCCCTGACGACATTGCTGTCTGCTATACCGACCAGATGGAAAAATTCATCGGCGAGCAGACGCGCGTCGTGGGGCTTCACGCGCACAATCCCCTGGGAATTACCTTCGCCACGGACATCTATCCCACTTTTTACGGCCGCGAGGTGGAGCCCATCAACGCGGCGGAATTCCGTCGCATGGTTGAGCACCCCGCGTTGCAGCAGCATCGCTCGCACCTGAAGATCATTGTGGGCGGGCCGGGCGCGTGGCAAATTGAGAAGAAGAACCTTCAGGAAACCTGGCACATTGACACCCTGGTGCACGGCGAAGGCGAAGACGTAGCGGTTTCCCTCTTCGAATCCGCCCTGCGCGGAGAAGCCCTGCCCCGGCGAGTCGAAACCGACAGCCCGAAATTGGACCTTATTCCGCGCATCCACCACCGCTCGACGTTCGGCACGGTGGAAATCACGCGCGGCTGCGGGCGCGGCTGCCAGTTCTGTTCCGTAGCTCTGCGCGCCGGCAAAAGCATTCCTCTTGAGCAGATTCTGGACAACGTCCGCGTGCAGGCGGCGGAAGGCGCCGACACGGTTCTGCTGGTCACCGAGGACCTTTTCCTTTACGAGCAGGGCCCGAAGTTTGACACCAATGTTCCAGCACTCAGGAGGTTGTTTGAATCCATCGCCGCCGTTCCCGGCGTGAAACACCTTTCGCTCACGCACGGCACAATGGCGCCGGTGGTTCGCGACCCGGACATGATCGGCGAACTGCAAATCGCCGTCGACAAGAGCCTGGACCAGCATCGCGCCTCGACGCACCCGGACAAGCGCTACCAACACATGTTCGTCGGCCTCGAAACGGCCTCGCCGCGCCTGTTCAACCAATTCATGAAGGGCAAAGCCTACCCCTATCGCGCCGAGCAGTGGCCCGAAGTGGTGCTGAAGGGCATGGAAATTCTGAACAAGCACAACTGGTTCCCCATTTGCACGTTCATTCTGGGGCTACCGGGCGAGACCCGCGAAGATACGAAGATTTCGCTCGATTTGCTCTACGCGCTCAAGAACTCCAAGTGGTGTGTTATCCCCACGCTGTTCGTCCCGCTTGAGGATACACGACTAGCTACGCAGGCTAGCGCCAAACTCTTTGACCTCACCGACCTACAGTGGGAATTCTTCTTCACCTGCTGGCGCTATAACATGGACTTCTGGCGCGGCGCCAACGTTTCCTGGCGATTCAACATGGGAATTCCGATTTATTATTACCTGCTGGGGCGCAAGCTCTTCGGCAGCGGAATCAAATATCCGCTCTTCCGCCTGGGACATTTCCCCGAACGCCTACTGCGACGCCATCTTTACCTCGATTTCAGCAATGGAAACGAGCCGCGCTTCCGGGCGCCCGAAATTGTCCCCATTCCGGAACACCGCCGCCGGCCGGACTTGCCCATCCTCCAGCCGGAAGGCTCGCACGAAGAAACCCTGGCGATTTAGCCCGTGTTTTCCTGGCCCAGGCCATAGCCCAGACCACAGTTGAATTTGTTTGCGAGGCGCCCGCGCGCGCAAGGGTGGTTGCTTGTGCGGCCCAAAGCCTTCGGGCGAGGAATCGAGAACTGCCCTGCGCCTGGCGGAACGCCACCGCCAGAACGCCACCGAGGCGTTTGCCTTTTTCCTGTTCCCGCATCATAATGTCCGCGTCTCGACCGCCAAATCCCTTTCCTATTGAGATTTGATGGGCGGCTCGTATTTCCAAAGCCCCTTGGGAAAATCCTTACGGCCCTAGAAGCCCTGCGAGGAGTCTGCTATGAACATCGCCCCTTGATTCTGCCCGCCGGTTCTGAGTTTTGAACATCTCCTTCGACGGACGGCCAACTGAGCGGGAGGTGGCGATTCAGCAGTCGAGGAGAAAAGGGGGCAGATCAACGGGGACATTCTGGCCCAGTATTGGTCGGGCGGAATGCATGGACTGTTACGCGTACATATACCCTGGGCCGGCACGTTTCATGGGCGACGTCCGTGCACTTGCCGGCGGGCGTGCCGCCGGCGTTAGGAAACTTTCCCGGCGGCGTGCAAGGATGAGATCTTTCGCTCTGTTTGTCGTCCCTGGTTTTCTTCCTGTGGGATCAACCTGCGGTCGCAGGTCTGCCCTTTGAGAGGCGAGAGTTTAAGATAATGTTAGAATGTGGTGGCCGTTCCCGACGGCCCCATAACATCGGGGGGAGAATCCCAAGTCATGCTGATCCCAGGAACACGCCGCAGCGATCGCATCACCACCTCCCTTCGACTCTTCGTCTCCGGAAAGGATGTGCATGGAAGCGTTTTCGCTGTAGAGTGCCGCACGGCGGTTCTCTCCCGGCATGGCGCCCGGGTTGTTATTTCGCAACAAATCAAGCCGCACGAAGAACTGAGTGTTCGAGTCATCTCCACCGGCCTGGAGGCGGATATGCTCGTGATCGGGGCGATTTCAGAGACGTCCGAAGGTATCCATTACGGAGCGCGGTTTGTCGATCCCAAAATCGACCTTTGGCAGATCGAGTTTCCACCCATTATGGACGAGTCCGAGTCGGTGGCCAAAGTTCTGCTTGGGTGCGAAGCCTGCCAGCACACCGCCGTGGTTTATCTCCGCGAATTTGAGGTGGAGGTCTTTGATGCACAGGGAAAAATTTCATTGCGCTGCAAGCAATGCCAAGAGGTGACAACGTGGAAGCTGTCGGAGCGCGAGCCCTCAGCACCCTTTGAACCCTCTCCGCAGCCGGCGCTGAAGTATCCTCCGCAGCCGCCCCCCGTAAAGGACGGCGCGGACCGGCGGCGCGCCCGGCGGCTGGACTTGAAGATGACGGCGTGCATTCGAACCGCCTCCTACGGTGACGACGTGGTCCCCACGGAAAACGTTTCCAAAGGTGGCTTCGGCTTCAAAAGCCCAAACAAATACGCCATAGGAATGGTGGTGGAAGTTGCTGTGCCCTACTCGCGCGAAGCGGCAAACATTTTCTCGATGGGAAGAATCTCCGGCCTGCGAGCTCTCCCGGAGCAAGGTCGGTATGCTTACGGGGTCTGCTATTTGCGCGAAACCGAAGTCCGGAAGAAGGAATGATTCTTCAGGCAGGCCTTTTCCTCTATTGGATCACGATGTCACTCTAACGATTCCTTCTACGGGTCGATATTGCCCCGCAAGCGGCAACAAAATTCTCTCAATTGAATTGAAGTCATGCGTGCCTCAGATTACTCTGGTCACAGGGATTTTTAACGGCATGGAGGAAATCATTATGGGTGAAAAGAGTCCCCTCATCGTACTGAATAACGGCGTTCAGATGCCGGTGCTCGGGCTCGGAGTCTTTCAGAGTTCACCGGAACAGACAACGCAGGCCATAGTAACCGCAATCGCCGACGGCTACCGGCTCATTGACACCGCAGCAGCATACCTCAACGAGCGGCAGGTGGGCGAGGGCATCCGGCGAAGCGGCGTCGATCGCTCGGAGATCTTCGTCACAACCAAATTATGGATGACCGACTACGGTTACGAGCCCGCGCTGAGGGCGTTTGATAAAAGCCTGCGCAAGCTCGGGCTGGAGTACCTGGATCTGTATCTGCTCCACTGGCCTGTTCCTACAAGCTTTGAGGCAACCGTGGAATCATATCGAGCGGCCGAGGAGTTGCTTTCCGACGGCCGGACTCGCGCGATTGGAGTTTCCAATTTCAGTGAGAAACACCTGGAGAATCTGAGGGCGCGCTCGAAAGTGATTCCTGCGGTGAATCAGGTTGAACTGCATCCGTTTTTTATTCAGCGTGAATTACGCGCCGCGCACGAGCGCCGCGGTATTGTCACCCAGGCCTGGTCCCCCATCGGCGGAGTCCACAACCGCAAGCGCCGCACAGACCCGAATGCAGCGGCCAGCCCGCTTGAACACCCCTTAATCGTCAAACTGGCGGCGAAGTATGGCAAGACCCCGGCTCAGATCCTGCTCCGTTGGCAAATCGAGCATGGGCTCTCCGCAATTCCAAAGTCCGTTCGGCCGGAGCGCATCAGGGAGAACATCGCGATCTTCGATTTTGCGCTGAGCAAAGAGGATATCGCGGCCATCGACGCGCTCGATACCGACGCACGCACCGGCAGCAATCCCGATATCGTCGATTCCAAAACGTTTCCCGTTAAGATCGAAGACTAGTGTTACGCCAGCCGGCGAATTTCATGGAGTTAACATGCACAGAAAAAACATTCTGAGTTTAAGCGGCCGGGCCGCTGCATTCACCCTAATACTATTGGGCGCCGCTACTTCCCTGCCCGCTCAAGACACGATTCCGCTGCAACCGCTGGCTCTTAATGCCCGCCAAATTGAGGCCGCGCTTTCCTACCTGGGCTCTCCCCTGCCCGCTGCCGACGATCAGCGTATTGACCACGCCGTGGCAGGCACGGACGAAGCCGCGGCGGTGCGTGAAATCGAAGCCACTCTCGACGCGCACACCTTGCTGGTGGTCACCATCAACCCGGAGAGCCGCGTGAGCGTGGACACGGGTAGCGCGAAGCCGGAACTGATCGAGGCCGGCACTCGCGTTTTCCTGGTGAAGGTCATCAATCAGGCAGGAGTGACTGCTCCGCTGGTGGTGGAGAGCCCCAACAGCGGCAACGTCTACATCCAATCGCACAACAGCCCCGAGCCCAATCAAGTCCTCACTCCCGAACAGGCGCGCGAGCGGTGGGCGGACATCACCCTTTATGACAAGAACCCCATGCGGCCGCGCCTTTCCGGCATGGCGCTCGAATATCGAATCGTGCAGATCTACAGCCACGATCGCGGCGAGCGCTCCGCGAAGATCAGCTTTAACGTTGGCCAGGGCACGCAGGACATCGGGTTTCGCAATGAGGTTGTGGTGACGTTCAACATCCTTCCGGCAAAACTCGTGACGTTTCACGTTCTGGACGAGAAAGGCCAGCCATCGTCGGCCGCCTTCACGATTACGGACGGCATCGGCCGGATCTATCCGAACCCGTCGAAGCGGCTCGCCCCGGACCTGTTCTTTCAGCCGCAGATTTACCGCGCCGACGGCGATAAGGTCGTCCTTCCACCCGGACAGTACAAAGTGGAGTGCTCGATGGGACCGGAGTACATCGACCAGACGAAGGAGTTGACGGTCACCGACGGCGGGGACAATGAATTTTCGGTGGCCATGAAGCGCTGGATCGATCCCTCGGAGCTGGGGTGGTATTCCGGCGACCATCACGTGCACGCCGCCGGCTGCGCCCACTATGAAAACCCGGCGGAAGGCGTTACGCCCGACGTGATGATGCGCCAGATCGCCGGCGAGCACCTGAACGTGGGCTGCGTGCTCACATGGGGCCCCTGCTATTATTACCAGAAGCAGTTCTTCACCGGAAAGGACAATCCGAATTCGCGGCACGATGAAATCGAACACTACGACCTGGAAGTCTCCGGCTTTCCTTCCAGCCACGCAGGCCACCTGGTGCTGATCGGATTGAAGGACCAGGATTACCCCGGGACAAAACGGATTGAAGACTGGCCAACCTGGGACCTTCCCATCCTGCAATGGGCCGAAAAGCAAGGCGCTGTGGTGGGCTTTGCCCATTCCGGTTGGGGCCTGCAAACCGCTACGGACAAGCTCCCCAATTATGAAATGCCCGGCTTCGACGGCATCGGCGCCAACGAATACATTGTGGACGTGACCTACCCCCACGCGGTCAACTTCATCTCCACGATGGACACGCCCTACCCGTGGGAACTGAATATCTGGTATCACACGCTGAATGTGGGTTTTCGCACGCGAATCAGCGGGGAGACCGACTTTCCCTGTATTACGGACACCGTGGTTGGCCAAGGCAGGGTCTATGCCAAAATTGACGGGCCTCTGACCTACAAAGCTTATCTCGACGCGATTCGCGACGGCCGCACCTACACCTCCGACGGGCGCAGCCATCTGATGGATTTCTCTGTCAATGGAAAGGAAGTGGGAACCGTGGACCGGGGCCAATCCGAAGACAAAGCCAGTGAACTGGATCTACCCGCACCCGCTACCGTCCACGTGAAGGTGAAAGCGGCGGCCATGCTGGACACGGTCCCGCACCCTGAGATTCACAACCTGCCGGCTGATCAGAAGCCTTACTGGCACATCGAACGCGCGCGCATTGGGGACACACGAAACGTGCCGGTGGAAGTCATCGTCAATGGGCAATCGGTGGCCACCCAAACTCTTCTGGCCGACGGCAGCATCCGCGATCTGTCCTTCGATGTGCCGATCGAAAAGAGCAGTTGGGTGGCGATGCGTGTTTTGGGCTCGTCGAATACGAACCCCATTTTCGTGGTTGTCGATGGCAAGCCTATTCGCGCCTCGGTGGATAGCGCCAGATGGTGCCTGGCCGCCGTTAATCAGTGCTGGTCGCAGAAGGCGCCCAAAATCTCCAAGGCGGAACTTCCCGCCGCCATTGACGCATACAACCACGCCCGCGAGGTCTATCGCCAGCGGATCGAGGAATGCTCCGCCGCCCAGCAAGCGGGCAAGGGCAAGTAGCCGGCCGCAAATTACGTTCGTACCAACTCAGTCGGGACCGGGCACGATGGGTGGAATCGCGGGGTCCATGGCAAGTTGCGATTGTTTTTTCCTTTGCGCCTTGAGCTGTTGGAATTTCTGGTAAGCCTGCCGCGATTTTTCCTCTTCGCCCAACCGGTGATAAACGGCACCAAGCTGGTAGTAAGCCTCCGGCAAATCATCAGGGGAAAGACGCACCGCAATTTCAAGCTCCTCCCGGGCGTGCACGTAATCTCCGGTCTGATTGTAGAGGCGGCCCAGGTGAAAGTGTACGGGCGCGTAGGACGGGATCATCGTGCTCGCCCTTTGAACCTCACGGACGCCGGACTGAGCATCCCCCAAAAGGCTGAGAAGCAATCCATACTGCAAAAGGTAGAAAGGGTTGTCGGGCTGTTGCTTCAAGGCCTCCTGCAGATAGGGCTTCGCCTCCGGCATGTGCAAATTTGCCATATCGGTAACGCCCATCATGAATGCAGCTTTGTGGTAGTGAGGATCGAGTGTGAGGACGTCCTTGAAATGAACCGCCGCGCGGTCAAATTCCTCCATCATAAAGAAGCTCATTCCCAGTGAATAGAGGGTATCAGGAGAATAGGGATGAGCCTGATCGGCGAGCAAAAAGCAGTGTATTGCCGGGTCTTGATCATTGAAGGCCTGATAAATGCGCCCTTCCGTCATCAGAAATTGATACTCATGGGGATTTTGTTGCAAAGCCTTTTGAATCGCCGCGAGGGCATCGTCTTTGCGGTGCTGAAGTAAGAAGGTTTGGGCCTGAAGATCAAGGTAGTCCGGGGTCGTGGTAATCGGGCCGGCAATCTGTGCCAACGCCGCTGTGGCGCACTTGACGTCCGTGCGATTCAGGCACTCCTGTAGAGGCTGAAGCTTTGCATCGGCGGAACTTCGAGCCTGGCAGAGTCCACCGAGAGGGGGAATAAGCAGCAGAAACATCAATATCCGAGCGAACCCTGCCCCCCGCATCAATCGGAACCGACTTGGGCATCGAGTTAATAGACTCCTGAAGGTCCCTGAGCGCGGCCCAGTCGAGCATGAATCCAACCCTACACAACAAACATAAATGCGAATGTACGGCCCGGGACTTCGTGATACGGGAAGATCAGGAGACTCGGAAATGTGGAACCGGTCGAAAAACCTCATGGGCTTGTGAACCCCTCAGCGTAATCCTTCCCTGGACGGTCCGCAATGGGTTCGCGGACCGTCCGAGGAGGGGATTCACAAATAAGCGATTCGACCGGGTGTCTAGAATTGATAGCGCAGAGCAAATTCCGCAATGCGCGGGTCCCGCGCGCTGGTGACTTGCCCGAAGTTCGACGCGCCATAGCCGGTGGAAAGAGAAGCGAAATTTGCAATGTTAAAGATGTTGAACAATTCGGCGCGGAATTCAAACTTGTGGCGCTCGCGGATGTGGAAATCCTTATAAAACGCCATATCGAAGTTCACCGTCCCCGGGCCATTAATCGAGTAAGGGCCGGAGTTGCCGAAGTATCCCGGAGCCGGCTGAGTGAATGCCCCCGTATTGAACCACTCGGCCACGGTTTTGGGGCCTTTGGTTGAGGCTCCCGGCATGACGTTGGGCCGGGTCGCCAGGCCCGCGCGAGATGCGCTCATCCCGAGGTTGTTCAAGAATCCGCCCTGAATGGTCGAAACCGTGGAATACTTCCAGCCCCCCAGCGCTGCGCCTTCAAAACCCTTGGCGCTGGAAAATGCCGGAATCGAGTAAACCCAGCTAAAGGTCAACACCTGCGGAACATAGTTGCTGCTCGGACCGTAGCTTTGCATCGGATGGTAGCTGTCCTGGACTGATCCTATATCGTTCAGCCCATGTTGAAACGTGTAGGCAACCGTCAGCATCAGGTTGTGTCCGGCAGGATGACGAACACTAATCTCCAGGGCATTCCACATGCCGTTCCCCTCAGCCTTGGTATCAGTGATGCCCGCCCAACCCAGGTAGGGGCCGTAGTAGCTTGCTGTGTAGGCGGCGTTCAGCGCGGTGTTGAAGTTAATGTTGGGGTTGAAATTGTATGGGGCATCGGGAAGCGCCTGATTGATGTTGATGCTCTGGGCCAGGTCGCGCTGAATGGTTCCGGCCGCAGCGATTGAGGCAAGGAAGTTGCCGGGAAATTGGTGTTCCAAACTCAAGCTGTAAGACTGAATCTCCGCGGGCTTGAAATTTACGTCACCCGTATTCAGGGTTTCAATCGTGGTGGCCGCCGCCGTTCCCGTTCCGACCGGATTGGGAAATAGCGCATTGTTGAGCGTGACGTTGTAGACGCGGGGAGGGTTGCCGGCACAGGTGTAGCTGCAATCGCCGGAAGTGAAGGTTCGCTGATAGGTAATCCCGTAGCCGCCGCGCAAGGAGGTCTTCCCGTTGCCGAACACGTCCCACGCGAACCCCACGGAGGGTGCGGCAAACCACTGATGGTTGCTGAAGAAGTTCTGGGGAACGCCGTTCACGCCGTTGAGGATTATCCCGTTCAGCGAATTGAAGTTGGGAGTTGCCGTTATCACGCCCGTGGGCGACACGGTCGGAACGTCGGCAGCATTGAAAACCGCCGGGTTGAAGTAAGAGTCGTACCCCACTTGCGCCTGGGGGCGCGGGATGAATTCCTCACGGAATCCCAATGTGACGCTGAGGTGGCGAGTCAATTTGACCTGGTCCTGAACGTAAGGCGATACGATGTGGTAGTGGTCGTAAGGCCGCGGCCAGGCGCTGGTCTGTATGAACGTCGAACTCTGCCCGATCAGGAAGTCCGCCAGGGCGTTCCCGGTAAAGCTTCCCGAAAAGCTCCACACACCGTTGGTCTGTGTGTAGCTGTCCTGGCGCTTGGTGCCTAATACCAGGTTCCCGCCGGCCTGGATGTAATGTTTGCCGTGCAGCCAGCTCCAATCGTCGGAAAGCGTGTCTTCCAGATCGGAGGCGTGGGTCAGCGGCCGCGTATAGGACACTCCCATGGGAGAATATCCCTGCCCGAATGTAACATCCGGCAGGCGTTGGCCCTCGAAGGCGTTCGGGTAGGGCAGCGTCTCCGAAAAGCCCGGAACCTGGCTTTGAAGGATGGTCCCTGAGTACAGGATCGACACCACGTAGTTATTCATTCCCACACTTGTGGTGTTAACCATGGATGGAGAAAGAGTGGTCGTCAACTGGACTTGTGCCAGTTGGTTCTGAGTCGTCGTAGGCTGGCGGCTGGTGGTGTACGGGTCACCCAGAACCGTCTGCGTGGCAATATTGCTCAGTTGGCGGTCGTCTAGATACTCCGCCATCAAGCGAACTCGCTGGCTGAAGTTATGGTCGACCTTGGCCTCATCGTCGCGCGTGGTATTGATCGTGGGGTTTTGATTCAAATAATTGTCGAAACCCGCGACCTGGTCATTGGGCAAATTCGCCACGGCGTTGGTCAGGGCGAGCGGGACGGCGCTGATGTTCCCATAGTTAGGCGTGGTGGTTATAACGTCGTTGACATAGGGAGCATTTCCGGCAAAGGGATCCACCAATTGTTGAGCGCTGGTGGTGTTGGTGCAGAGACCGGAGGCATTGAAACCGGCGGTACACAAGGCCCCGAAGTTCCCTTGCCGCTCGGCCGCCGTGGGCGTAGTCCCACGGACGATGTTGCCCACATGCTGATCGGTCCACTGCTCACTCCAGAAGAAGAAGGTTCGCTTTTTGGCGGAATTGATGTGGTTGGGAATGTAGAATGGACCGCCAATGGTGTAACCAAAGATGTTTTGCTGGAGAGTCGGGACCGTAGCGCTGAAAAAGTTGCGGGCGTTGAGATCCGTGTTGCGGAGATACTCGAAGGCGGTGCCGTGAAATTGGTCGGTCCCTGACTTGGTGGCGAGCAGAATCACGGAGCTTTGCAACAATCCGTATTGAACGCTGAAGTTATTTTGCAGCACGCGGACTTCCTGAATGGTGTCCGGATTCGGCGTAATCGTGGTCTGGGTCATGTTTCCGGTATTCATGTCCCAAAGGCCGTCTACGGTGTAAAGCGTGCCGTTTGTACCCATGCCGTTTACCGACATGGTGTTGCTGGTCAGAAATCCGCCGGGCCCCTCGGACACGCCGGGCGAAAGATTGGTGACTCCTGGCATCAGGGCGGACAAGCTTTGATAATTGCGTCCATTCAGCGGAAGGGTTGCCACCGTCGGTCCGGCGACGTCGTGAGACACTTCGCTGGTGCTGGTCTGCACCTGCGCAAGCGTCGCCGAGACGGTTACCTGTGACACCACCTGGCCCACTTTTAAGATCACATTGATCGTAGTGACCACGCTGGGGTGCAAGGCAATGCCCGTAACCTTCGAGGTTTCAAATCCTTCCTTGGTCACGCTGATGGTGTAAACCGCCACCTCGAGCCCTGGGAACACATAGCTTCCGTCGGCGTTGCTGGCGGTCTCAAGGTGCGCACCCGTCGTCTCATTGATGGCCGTCACTGCCGCATTCGGCACTAAGGCCCCGGTTGAATCGGTAAGAGTTCCATTGATGGTTGCGGTGCTGGTGAGTTGGGCCCAGCCCATTGCAGAGCACAGAAGGGAAATACCTAATGCCCAATATATGGCGCGAAGGACCTTTCCAGGCATTCTTCACCCCCAAGAAAATTAGATTTACCTGTGATCCAAGGCCCCAGACTCGACGTGAGCGATCGAAAAGAAAGTCACCAACCTGTTGCAGTTAAATCTTCCCTTGAAATCCGAACTGGTTGGTAAACATACGAGCCAGTAAACGCCGGGCATCTACAGACCAATGTCGTGCCTTTCGGGGATTCATTTTTGATCAATCGCCCGGCAACAAGTCAATGGGGGCAGTCTATGCACAGACTTTTGTGATGTCAAGGTATTTCTGCCGCTGCGTGTAGGGAGCTTCGGGGAAATGGTTTTCAATGCTCCACGTGCCTACTCGCTCGTGGGGAAGTACCGCCGTGTGTAGACGATAAAAGCAATCAATCCACACATGAATGCGAACGTGAACCCCCAGATGGCCGGGAGGAACTACGGAAACTGGTTGTAAAAGCTCAAAATCTGATCATCAAAACCCATTTTCCGGTAAAGCAGTGCCCAGTCCGGGGCGTGGAAGCAGATGACCAGAGCCGAAAGGGCCATGATGCCAGTCTTGGCGATGGCGATTTGCCATCCGAGAAGTTTGCGGCGAAAGATCAGCCAGGCGGCGAACGCGCTGAAGAGCGAATAAGTCAAGAAATATAAGACAGCCGCCAAACCCTCAAGGACCATCCCGAAGAAAACCGTCACGCGAAAGAATAGGCAGACGAACACGGAAAGCGCCGTAATGGATTCCCATACGCCAAGGATTAAAAGCGGAACAGGCGGCCGGGTTGTGGCAGGTCTTTCTGCTGAAGCGTTCTCCGGCGCGGCCGCGCGGGATGCCTTGCAGGTTGCGCGCACGCTCTTGAGGCAGTAAAAGATCAGAAAGATGGCAGGCAGCATCACCATCACCGCAATCAGGAATATGAGCATCACCGCGAGCAAGATGTGCTCCGCGCCGGGGGGGGAGAGCGTGCGGCTGCTGGCGCATGATCATAGGAAAAACGAAGGCCATCATCACGGTCGTTAGAAGGCTGATCGCCAACCATAGTCCGCTGACCACAAGCATCAGAATGCGCGCCCAGTTCCGGCAGCGAATGGACCCGATTCCGCCGATGATGAAGACCGCGGCCAGAAGCGCGTATTGCAATCCCACGATTGCCAACACGACGGCGGGATGAATTCCGGTGGTCATCATCTGGGCCTGCGCCGGCCCAAAAACGGCAAGCACCGTGAACAGAATCATGAGCACGAACAGACAGCCAATGAGAATTTCCACGACCCCAAAGGCAATCAGCCAGCCCCGGCGACTGGGGTAAGAATCGGGCAATGCAACCGATGAGCCGGATGCCATTTCAACTGTCCCCTTTCTGAATAAAATAACCAGAACTGGGTTGAGCTATATACCTGGAGGGAGAAGAATACAAGGGTCAAGAATTGCCCTTGAGGTTCCGGATTTCATTTCCCGTCGTCCACCTTCAACTGGCGATCAGCAGGCAGGCCCGTTCCTGTTACCTCCAGAGCCTGGTTCAGCAAAATTTCTCCCGACGATTGTCCAATCATGACGTCGAAGGTGCCGGGTACGACTTTCCAACGCATGTCACGATCGAGCAGCATCAGATCCTCAGGCGTCAGCTTCATCGTGACCGTCCTCGTTTCGCCCGGACCAAGCGCCACCCGCTCAATCCCACGAAGCTGCTTGATGGGAATTGCCACGGGCGTGTAACGTTCATGCAGGTAGAGCTGAACGGTTTCCACACCGGGCCGCTTTCCTGAATTCGTTACGTCAACGCTCACCGTGGCACTTTCCGCCGGAGAGATTTGTGCCGGAGAAACTCGCAGATTGCTGTAAGTGAACTCTGTGTAGCTAAGTCCGAAGCCAAATGGGAAAAGCGGAGTGGCGGGCATATCCACGTAGCCACCGCCGTGGGCTCCTTCTTGAATCCAGTATTGTTTCGAGGGCTTGTAGTTGTAATAGGCAGGCAACTGACCCACGCTGCGAGGAATGGTGATGGCCAAACGTCCGCTCGGATTGTAGTCGCCGAATAACACATCTGCGATCGCCTCGCCGCCGCGCTCGCCGGGCTCCCACGCCTCCACGATTGCAGGAATATGTTCCGCCTCCCAGCGGATGGAGAGGGGTCTTCCGTTGATCAGCACCAACACCGTGGGAGTGCCTGTCGCCGCGACGGCCTGAATCAGCTCTTCCTGCCGGCCGGTTAGGTCCAGGCTCGCTACGTCGTTACCTTCTCCGTCCGTGGCGCGGACGCCGCTGCGGCCGCCATTGCGCGAATTCTCACCAACCACCACGACTGCGACGGCGGCCCTTCGGGCAGCCTCCACTGCCCTCGCAATGTCATCTTCCCCACCCATCACTTCGCACCCGCGAACATAGTCGACTTGTGTTCCGGACGAAACTACCTCCCGAATTCCATCGAGAACCGTAATGACTTTCTGCGGAACTAAGGAGGGTGAGTAATCCCCCAACTGCCTCCAGCCGTTGTCGGCATTCGGACCGATCACAGCAATGGACTTCACGTTTTTTGCGAGAGGCAACAAACCATTCCCATTTTTGAGGAGAACTATTCCCTCCCGGGCCGCCTGCAAGGCAAGCTGTTGATGCTGTTCAGAATGCACAATCCTTCCCGCCTGTGACAGGTCTGCATAGGGATGTTCAAAAAGTCCCAGCCGGAATTTCAACGCAAGCACGCGACGCAGCGCACGGTCCACCAGTGCTTCAGGCACTTTACCCTCTTCAACATTTTCAATGAGCGGCTTCATGTAGGCGGGCTCGTAGGTGATGCCCATGTCGACGCCCGCTCGCAGCGCCAGTGCGCCGGCCTCCTTCTGGGTGGGCACGATGTGCTCATATATGAGAGTGTTGAAGCCGCGACCCTCACTCACAACAACCCCTCGAAATCCCAGCTCATCGCGAAGAATCTTTGTATTCCACAGTTCCGATGAATGTTCCGGAATATCGTCAATTTCGGGATATCCGGCCATAACGCCCAAAGCGCCGGCTCGAAACGCGGCGATCCAGGGAGGCAGGAAGTTTTCGCGAATACTGCGCTCCGACAATTCGATGGCACCGCGTTCCAAGCCGCTGGAAGGCTCGCTTTGGGTTGGGAAATCCGTCATCAGCGCCACAACTTTGTCCGGCGCATCGACATCGGCACCTTGGGCACCCTGCACAATGTTCTCCGCAATTCGCGAATAGAGATAAGGGTCCTCCGTGTAGGCTTCCATGTTGCGTCCCATGCGCGGATCGCGATCTAATTCCAATACCAGCGTTGATAGGATGTGGATTCCCACCGACCTGGCTTCCTGAGCGACTGCGGCGTAAATGGCATTCACCAAGGGCATGTCAAACGTGCTGCCAATCGACAGGCCCTCCGGGAAGACGGTTGCGCCGGGGAACATTGCACCGTGGGTTCCCTCTTCGTCCTCAAGTAGAGGGATCTTCAATCGCGTTTGCGTGAGCGCAATTTTCTGCAGCTCGTTGAAGTAATCCACCTGCTTTGAAAGATCGTTCAATCGGATCGTGTCGGCAAGCGTAAAGAAGCCGGAGCCGGGACCGATGTCGGCCGAATACGTGCCGGCGGCAAATCTTCTTCCGGCCGCCATTTTTTCTGAAGGCGTATTCCCGAGTTCACGCACGTATGCACACGGAAGGTTAAGCTGTCCAACCTTCTCCTTCAGGGTCATTCGGCGTATCAGATCGTCGACGCGCACTTCGACGGGCCGCTTCGCGTCGAGATAAGCCGGAGCAGGGACGGTCGATTGCGCAACTAAGGTCCCGCAGCAGGATAGAATCTGTAGCAATGTGAGAATCGGTGATTTCAAGATTCCTCCGATCGCGGAAATGGTACCCGCAGAACCCCGCAAACAGCAAACGGACAATTCAAACTGCGCCACCAGCCGGCGCGTTGACTTTGCGCCCTGCGGCGCATAATCTAGGCTTCAGGCATGGATATTTACGAAGAAATCGTGCGATTGCGAAAGGCGGGACGCAAGGGCGCGCTGGCCACAATTGTCGAGGTCCAGGGATCGATTCCCAGCCACGAGAGCTCCAAGATTTTGATTCGTGATGACGGCTCGATTGCGGGCACGGTGGGCGGCGGATGCGTGGAAGCCGAGGTGTGGTCCGTAGCGCAGGAAGTGATGCGCGAGGAGAAGCCGCGGCGGCTGCACTTTAACCTGAACGCCAATCCGGAATACGACAACGGCCTGATTTGCGGCGGCTCGCTCGACATTTTCATCGAACCGATTCTGGCCACGCCCACGGTCTTCGTTCTGGGCGGGGGTCACGTGGGACTGCATGTCGCCAAAGTCGCCAAAATCGCGGGCTTCGACGTGGTGGTGGCTGACGATCGCGAAGCCTTCGCCAACCCCGAACGCTTTCCGGAGGCGTCGGAGACCTTCGCGGGACCATGGGAAGAGATTTTCCACAAGCTCGAGGTGAACGAACACTCCTACCTGGTGCTGGTGACACGCGGGCACAAGGGCGACCTGGATTGCCTGCGCTGGGCTGTGGGAACAACGGCGCGCTACCTGGGAATGATCGGCAGCCGGCGCAAATTCATTGAAATTTGCAAGGTGCTGGAGCGGGAAGGCGTGGCCCCTGAGCAGATTGAGCGCGTGCGCTCACCGATCGGGCTCGATATCGGCGCGCTGACGCCGGAGGAAATCGCCGTGGCCGTTGTGGCCGAGATGATTTCAGTGCGCCGCAACGCCCCATGCGGCTTACCCTCCCTCGCCTGGAAGCCGAAAGCCCAGCACACCACATGATCGCCGGCCTGATTCTCGCCGCGGGTGAGTCCCGGCGCATGGGCCGCGACAAGGCCCTGCTCGTCTACCGCGGCCGGACCTTCCTTGAAACCCTGATTGCCAACCTGCACGATGCCGGAATCGAAAACGTTTTCGTGGTGTTGGGCCATCACGCCGAAAACATTCGCAACGCGGTGAATCTTGCCGGCACTCGAGTGGTGGTCAACCATAATTACCAGGAGGGGCAGACATCATCACTGCAAGCCGGCCTCGCCGCGGTGGCAGACGAATCACCCGAAGCGGTCATCCTATGTCTGGTCGATCATCCGGTCGTTTCCGCAGAGGTCATCCGCATTTTGGCTGAGCGATTTGAATCCAACCGCCCGCGGGTTCTTATCCCAACACATAAAGGCGAACACGGCCATCCCATTGTGATCAACCGGGAGCTCTTCCCTGAACTGCTTGCGCTTCCCCCCGATGCCGCAGCCAATACCGTCATCCGCAGATATCGCTCCACAACCGAGTTCGTGGAAATGGCCGACCCAGGAATTTTGATTGACGTGGATGACCCCCAGGCGTACGAGCGGCTGTTGGAAGGGGAAAGCAGTAGGCAGTAGCGCCATCGAGCCATCGAGCCGGGAGCGGCGTTCTGCCCCTATTGCTCGGCTGATTTGAAAGGACTCGCGCAGCCGAGCCAGCCATCGTCGGTTAGGATATGGGCTCACCCCCTGCGAAGCTTCGCAGTGGTAAGTTCGTGAACTAAATTCTGCGAAAAATTCACAAGGGTTGGACTTCTTGAGGAAACTCTTGACCCTATCCTGCCGAAAGTGGATACCTTCAGCTCGTCCTATACCCTTCATCCAAATGGACTTCTTTTGGAGAAAGCACGAGTTGAGGACCCACATAGGACGCCTGATTCTTGGTTGACAAAATGTCACAAAGAAGATAGAGTTCCCCATTGTTCGCAAGCGGGGCGAATCGAAAGTCGGCTTGCAAACTGAGTATTGATCAATCGAGAGATCTACTTCGTCGGGTATTTGGAGTGGGGGAAGGCTGACTCGAGTCCAGCCGCGCACCGGCGATGGAAACTGACCTACCCAGGCCATTCGAAAGTTGGCTGTTGACCGATCCCTCCCGCAATCCTGCGCCTTCCACAAAATCCCACGCTTCAGTTGCATACACCTAGCCACTGTGAATGGAGGAAATCATGAATCCACGCTCTCCTTATCTACTCGGAAAAATCATGTTAATAATGGCACTCTCTGTTGCCTGGGTTGCCCCAGCGCTTGCTCAGCTAACCGGCAGTGGAACAATTCAGGGCACAGTGACGGACACCAGCAACAGTCTGATTGCCGACGCCAACGTGATCCTCATGAACGAAGCTACGGACGTCAAGACTCCGACCACGACCAATGCGGGCGGCGAATACTCCGTGCCGGCACTTCCTCCCGGCAGATATACGGTCACGGTTACTAAGCCGGGCTTCAAGACCGCAGTGGAAACGGGTGTGATTCTCGACCCTACGCAGGTGGCAACTGTCAATATTGTCCTGCAAGTGGGTCAAACGGTAACCAAGGTGGAGGTTTCCGCCAGCGCGGCGCAAGTGCAACTGGCGACGCCGGAAGTTTCCAATCAGATCTCCCAAACTGAAGCCGTAACTCTTCCCATCAATGGTAGGAACTACCAGACCTTGGCGCTCCTGGTGCCGGGCGTGACCAACCTTTCGCCGGGCAATTCCCTGAACCAGGGCGGATTCCTCACCAGCAACGTGATGTCCGTGAATGGGATGGGCAACAGCGGAACGCTCTACACCGTGGATGGAATCTGGGACATGAA
>JASHSC010000184.1 GCA_030036915.1 Terriglobia bacterium | reverse complement strand
CCACCGACTTCCCAGCGGCCCGGACCCTGGAGAGGCTGGTGGCAAGTCGGCGAGAAACTAATGGAAACCGCGATTCAACGTCCCGTGCAACTTTGGGAACAGCCCGGAAAGTATTTCCCGCAAAGCCCATATCTGTCGACGGGGCGGATTACAAGATCGAATTAGGAGGGCTGGATATGCCTAAAGGTGTGGCCGATAGCGTATGGACTCTGAATCCCGCCATGACCCTTCCACCGGTTGAGGTCATTTTCGGTCGCACCGCCACCATGAGGGAAATTCACGAGAAAGTCCTCAAGGTGGCCGATACGGATGTGCCGGTACTGGTTCGCGGGGAGAGCGGAACGGGGAAAGAGGTTATCGCCAAGTTCATGCACGCTCATTCGACTTGGAAGTGTGGACCTTTTGTTAAGGTCCATTGCCCGGCCATTCCGGAAACGCTATTGGAAAGTGAACTCTTCGGGTACGAAGAAGGCGCCTTCACGGGCGCGAATTATTCCCGACAAGGGCGCGTGGAAGCCGCGAACGGCGGAACGCTGCTGCTTGACGAAATCGCCGAACTCAGCGCCGGCGCCCAGGCCAAGCTCCTTCAAATGCTCCAGGACGGTGAGGTATTCCACATTGGCGCGGTGGAGGGAAGACCCATCCAGGTTCGCATTGCTTGCGCCACTCATCGGCCAGTCGAGCAGGATATTCGCCGCGGGAGCTTTCGCCCGGATCTGTTCTATCGGGTCAGCGTCGTATCCCTCCATCTTCCCCCTCTCCGCGAGCGCCGAGAGGATATCCCCGCCCTCACCGAATATTTCTTGCAATTCTACTCCCGGAAATTTGGGCGATCCGTCCAGCCGTTATCCGTTTATTTCATGCGGCTTTTGCAGGAAAACGATTGGCCGGGAAATATTCGCGAACTCGAAAATTTCGTTAACCGCTACGTGCTCCTCGGATCTGAGGAGATCGTAAGTGAAGAGTTTATCGGCGGCCAGAGAGAACTGACAGAGGCCACGAATGCTGCTGCCGCCGCCGAGATTTCTCTGCGGCAAATCGCCCGAAACGCGGCTCGGGCGGCCGAAAGGAAGGCGATCCTGAAAGCCTTAGATGCCAATCAAGGCAATCGCAAGAAAGCTGCCCGCGTGCTGAATACCAGCTATCGCTCATTGCTTTACAAAATCCGGGATGCGGAGATTCCCCGGAAAAGGGGGCACGGACAATGCCCGGCCGCCTTAACCGCCGACGCCGACTTGATGACAGGAGGACTGGATCATGAAACCCCAACACAGTAAGTGCCGGCGAAAGCTGTGTCTTGTTGTCGAAGGCTTTTTGCTCGCAGGGCTGGTTGGATTTTTGCCGGCCAGGTCCCTGTCCGCGCCGGCGGATCAGAAACTCTCCAGGGATTCTGCACAATCACCCAAAGATAATCCAGCGCAGGGGAGTGCCGCGACGGGCCATTCTGCTGTCAACAATGACGTATACACGGTCGGCCCTGCGGATATTCTGAAAATTGATGTCTGGCAGGAACCGGAGGTCTCCAGCGTGGTGGCAGTTCGGCCGGACGGGAAGATTTCCCTACCGCTGATCGGCGATATATCCGTTAGCGGATTTACGCCCAACCAACTTCAGGATGTTTTGGCGACGAAGCTCCACGCTTTTATCGCCAATCCCGAAGTTTCAGTCACGGTGCAAGAGGTTAAGAGCCGGAAGTTCAATGTGCTCGGCGAAGTGCAGCATCCCGGCTCCTACTCCCTGGCCCAGCCGGTGCGCGTTCTGGATGCCATTGGCATGGCGGGCGGATTCAGGGACTTCGCCAAAGTTACCAAAATTTATGTACTGCGGCGATCGAGCGCCGGCGAAAACACGCGCCTGCCCTTCAATTACAAGGAAGTCATTAAAGGCGACGATGGCAACCAGAACGTTGAACTGGAACCCGGTGACACAGTTGTTGTGCCTTGAGGCGATTAACACCATGGAAAGAGGAAGAATAAGTCTGACCAGCTTGGCGTTGCCCCTGCTTTTCGCCGTTATGGCCCATTCGCCGGCTCGTGCGCAGGAAACGCAGAGCGCGCCCGAGGCGCCGCAGGACGATTCCTCCCGCCAACTTCACTATGCGGACGAATCAACTCCGCAGAACAACTTCGTCTTCGATCTCAACGAACAAACGGCCTACGACGACAACGCCTATGGAGATAACGCTCACCGCGTGGGAAGTTCCATCATCCAGGGGGGCGCCCATTTCGGTTTCCAAGTGGACCATGAGCGCTCCGAAGTGAGCCTTGACTACCAACCGGAAGGCCTTTTCTACCTCAATATCCCGGGGTACAACCAGGCCAACCAGAACCTGTCCTTTAACGCCAAGTTTGAGGTGGCCCACCACTTTCAATTGCGCTTCCAGGATGCCGGTTTCTATTACACGGGAATCTCCTCCCCGGCCATGAATTCCTATGCCTCACCTCAACTTAGCCTGTCCCCATCCCTGAACCAAACCACTCTCTTTCCCCTAGCCCGCGTTTTCAGCGATGAGGGGCGCGTAGATGCCACATACCAATCTACCCGCCGCAGCCAATTCGATTTTTATGGCACGGCCGGCAATCGGAATTTCAGCGGGGTCGTCAACACCGATGAAAACCTTTTTAATACGCAAACCTACCGCGGCGGCATGGACTACACGTACCGGATCAGCGCGGCTTCCACAGTCGGGGTTTCCTACTTGCACCAGAACCTGCGATTTGGACCGTCAATGGATGAGACTGAATCGCCCTCGGTGACCTATTCCTGGCAAGGGAAATCCGGGGCCTCATTCAGTGTTTACGGCGGGCCCGATTATGTGCGCCTGAACGATCTTCTCTACTTCCCGGGAGTCGCGGGCAGCGCTCCGGCCTACGTGGGCGTTCGCAACCATGGATCGAAGTGGCAGGCAGGCGGCGGAGCCAGTGTGGGATGGCGTTCGGCACGCACTAGTGTGGTGCTCACCGGGCAACGGACCGTTTCTGATGGAGGCGGTTTCCTCACCGCCGTGATGAATAACGCAGGAAGCTTCGATCTGCGCCAGAGCATGTCCCGGCGATGGGATTTCCTCCTGACCGGCGTGGTGGCGAATTCCACTTCACTCTCGCCGCTCTTTGGGGGCGGCGCGCTTGAGGACCAAACCGGCAGCGCGAAATTCGAACGGCAAATCTCTTCACGTTTTGTAGCCCAGTTGGGGTACACGGCGGGTCGCCAGCGCGCCACCGGAGCGATTCCCTTTCTGGTCGATATGAACCGCAATTACGTCAGCCTGGGACTCTTCTACCGGCTCGGGCAAGTTCCCTTGGGGAGGCATTAGTGACGATGACGAAAGATACCCGGAAATCCCAATTGAGCTGGCAGGATTGTACGGCCGCCGTAGTTCGCCGCCGATGGTTCCTCCTGGCGCCTTTCTTTGCCATCGGCATATTGGGATTCTGTGTGGCTCGAACAT
>JASHSC010000183.1 GCA_030036915.1 Terriglobia bacterium | reverse complement strand
CTCGCGCACCTGCTCGCCCAGCTTCGCGAACATTTCGGCCATGGGCTTGTCCTCGAGCGCCAGGTGGCTGGATGGGCTGCCGATGTTGAAAATCCAGTTGAAGAAGCGCAACT
Organism: Terriglobia bacterium; assembly: GCA_030036915.1. GTDB lineage: Bacteria > Acidobacteriota > Terriglobia > UBA7540 > UBA7540 > Bog-366. Next base: position 6,205 of record JASHSC010000183.1, on the reverse strand, counting down.
CGAATGCGCCGTTGTGCCGAATGCCATAGCGGCCGATGTTGGAGACGGAATCGGCCGGAATCATGGCCTTCACGTAAGGGGCATTGGCCAGGGCAAGAGCGTGCTGCGTTCCACCCGGATACGACGTGCCCACCGTGCCGATGCTGCCGTCGCACCACGGCTGCGCGCCGATCCATTGGGCCGTGTCGTAACCGTCCTGGCCGTCCATGTGGAAAGGGTCCCAGTTGCCCTCGGAGCGAAACCGACCGCGCACGTCTGCACCGATGGCAATGTAACCGCGCGGCACGAAATACTTCGCCCAGGCTTCCACGCTGGTTTTGTTGTAGGGCGTGCGCTCCATGATGACGGGGAACTTGCCGTCCGCAGGAACGCCGTTCAACGCAGGCCGGTAAATGTCGAGAGCCAGCTTCACGCCGTCGCGCATGGGGATCATGACGTCTTTGAAGACCACGATGCCGTAGCGGGGCTGCTCAGGCGGGGCGTCCGCCGCAATGGGCCGCTGGCCCACGAGCCAAGCGGCGCCCAGAGCAACTGAAATCGCCAGGTACGCGCTCGCCCGCCGCAGGCGGGAAATTTTTAGTTGTCCTATCCTGTTTTGTCTGATTCGCATGAGTGCAGATGCTCCATTTGCCGTGCTCGATTCCAACTTGCCGCAAAATGCGGCACGCATTATACCCGTCATCAAGAGATTTGGAACACGCAAGGATCCTGTAGCGCGGGTGTCCTCACCCGCGTTGATTTCGCGGCTGGGGACAGCCGCGCTACTTGTCGGCCAGTGGAGATTATTCGGTAAAGCCCGTCGCAATGGTATGATGCCGGGCCACGATTCTTACAGGGGAACCGGATGCTTTCAACATCTCTTGCTTTCTTCCTGCTCGCCGCGGGACAGGCCGCACCTCCGGTCATTCAGAATCCGGGATTTGAAGCCTCGCCGGCGCTTTCGGATTGGACGGTCAATACTCACGTGGAAACAGAGGGTGAGCACGCGCCCACCGTCACCGTGGACGAGAGCGAGGCGAAGGAAGGCCGGCAATCCCTGCGCATGGAAGCTCTCGACGCTGCCTCCGCCTCGGTGCGACAGCGGATTTTTCTGCCGGTGGGCTCACTCTGGCGCGCGCGCGTTTGGGTAAAGACGGAGAATCTGACCTCGGCCCGTGGAAGCGAGGAGCAGGGGAGAATCAGGATTGAAACCCCTGCCGGTGACGGTGGGGCGAGTCCCGGGCTAAGCGGTTCGATGGAGTGGCAAGAGGAGGCGGTCACCTTTCGCGTCCCATCGCCGGGTTACATCGACCTGGCCCTGATTGGATTTGAGCGCGGCACCGGGCGAGTTTGGTTTGACAATGTGCACATGGAGTTCGTGCCCACAGAAACGCGCGAAGACATTCAGATTCTTGCCGAACACACCACCCAGCGGCCGATCGACGCCAAGCAGCAGGGCCAGTTCATTGAGCTGCTCTGCAACTTGATTCCCTCCATCATCGCGCAGCAGGTGTTCTCGACGAGTTTTGAGGACGCACCACCCTGCCGCGTCGCTTATAAGCCCCAAACCGACGCGCCCTACCGGCCGTGGTATCCGGACGGCGCCGTGGAAGTGACGAAATATTCTTACGATACGAACAATCCCTTCAACGGGGCTCGCTCGCAGAAAATCGAGTTGCCGGTGGCGCACGCGCGCGCCGGGATTTCGCAGGACGGCTTCTACGTCAACCCATCGGTGATTTATAAATTGCACCTGCACATGCGCGGGGAAGGGAGCCCGCTCGTCTGGGCTTCATTGCACGCCGATGGGCAGGTGATTGCCGGGCCGGTGCTGCTCGGGCGCGCGCGCGACGCATGGGCCGCGGCGGATGCGAATCTTAAGCCCAAGCGCTCCTCCGGCAATGCCACGCTCACCATCGAGTTGGAGGGGCCCGGAACGGTTTGGCTCGACCGCGTCTACCTGATTGGTTCGGACGCCGTATTGGGAATCTGGCGCCGGGACGTCGTTGAGGCGCTCAAGGCCATGCATCCGGCCATCATTCGCTTTGGCGGCAGCACCATTGAGGCCTACGAGTGGGACAAGGCCATTGGGCCATGGGACAACCGCCCGGGTTTCTCGACCGTCTGGGGCGGATGGGAGGAAAATTTTGTCGGGATCGATGAATTCATCCGGCTGTGCGAGTACGTGGGCGCGGAGCCGCTCATCTGCGTGCGCTGGACGGGCAAGAAGCCGCAGGATGCCGCTGCGGAAGTGGAATATTGCAACGGCGACGCGCACACGCCCTGGGGAGCGCGCCGCGCCGCCAACGGCCATCCGGCTCCCTACCACGTCAGGTACTGGCAGATTGCCAATGAAGTCGGCGAGGCGGATTACGCCCATTCCGCGCGCGCCTTCGCCGAGGCCATGAAAAAAGTCGACCCGGGCATCAAGCTCATGTCATCGTACCCCAACGCGCGCTTGCTCGCCGACGCCGGAACGGTATTCGATTATCTCTGCCCGCATCATTATGAAATTGCCGACCTGGCGGGCGAGGAGAACGACTTCCTGCGATTGCGCGATTGGATCGCCGACCACGCCGCCGGAAAGGAGATTCGCGTTGCCGTGACCGAGTGGAACACCACGGGAGCGCAGTGGGGCCTGACTCGCGCCATGTTGCAAACTCTCGGCAACGGGCTGAGCGTTGCGTGCTATTTGAACCTATTGCAACGCCACGCCGATTTGGTGGAGATTGCCAATCGCTCGAATTTTGCCGATAGCTTCGGGTCGGGATTTGTGGTTACCGGCCCCGGATGGATTTTCAAATCTCCGGCTTATTACGCGCAGGAGTTGTACGCGCGCGCCGCGGGCGCTTACCCTTTGCGGATCCGCCGCAGTTCGCCGCTGCCTTGGAATTTGCAAGAGCCGGACGTGAGCGCAAGCCTGAGCGCGGACGGAAAGACGCTGCGGATTTACGCCGTGAATTCAACGCTTGATCCGCTGGTGCGGAGCTTTCATTTGCAGGGATTCAAGGCCGGTAGATTCGTCGGGCTGGCTTACACGCTTGAAGATCGCAGCCACGCGGGAACGTCAGAGGTTATGAACAGCCGCGACGATCCTGGCCGCGTTTCAGTGAGCTCGCATACCGCGGTATTTTCGGGAACGGGGTTTGAGTACGCTTTCCCGCCGCTTACGGTGACGTTACTTGAGTTGGAGCTGGAATAATCCGTATTGATTATTTCGATTGTCATCTTGATCAGCGTATGGCCCGGCGGCTAGTACCTAACGACAGAAATAAGCGTGCTTATTCGCGTGGGCGATGGGGCGATGGAAGGGCGGGGCTTGAGCCCCGCCGCCGGAAGGAGGCTAGTTTTGGGGGCTTTAGCCCCTGAAGCGGCGTTGCTTCAGGGCCTAAAGGCCCCTTCCGCCGTCCCTTGGCAGCGGCGGGGCTGAAGCCCCGCCCTTCAGGACCCTGAATAATTGCACTTATGAATGCAACTAAGCACTAGAATGTGTATCCCGTGGGATAGGAATCCTGCTTCGAGGTGTTTATGTCGCGTGAATGCATGGAATCGATTCGGAATTACAAGGTTGACCACGGCTCCGTGGCGCTCTGGTGGCTCGGCCAAATGGGATATCTCATCAAAACGCCGCGCGGCACGCTTATCTCGGTGGACGCTTACCTCACCAACTCGTGCAAGAAAGTGGGCGACTCACTGGGTATGAATTTTGATCGTAAAGTTCCGATCTATATTGAGCCCGAGGAGCTATCCGTCGACCATTTTCTCTGCACTCACTCGCACCAGGACCACGCCGACCCTGAAACCATCAAGCGCGTCCGCCAGCAGGAAGTCCAAAGCTTTGTGGGACCGGGCATGGCAGCAGACAGCTTCGCAAGCTGCGGCGTGAAGGAATCAAAGATCCAGCAGATTTTTTCGGGTGGCAAATTACAGATTTCAGACATTACGTTGCACGGCACATTCGCGCTTCCGACCGACGATTCCGACGTGAATCATCTGGGTTACGTGTTGGCCATCGAAAACGGCCCGCGCGTGTACATTTCCGGGGACACCGATTACACCAACCTGCTTGGGCATGTGGCAAAACTCGAGCCCGACGTCATGATTACCTGTATGAATGGCGGGTTCAACAACCTGAACCACTGGGAAGCGGCGGATGTGGCAGCCATGATCAAACCCAAAGTAGCGATTCCGTGCCACTACGACATGTTTCCGGACAACGCCGCCGACCCGCAGCAATTCCGCGCCTTCCTCCACCTGCGGGCGCCACAGATCAAATACCAGCAACTCGAGTACGTGAAACCGTTTGTGTTCAAGTCCTAACGGGCGCTAACCGGGATTATTCATGAATATCTTGTAACGATGGTGGGGGAACGGAATTTCTCACAGAGTCCACCGAGTCAAGGCACAGAGGGCACGGAGAACTTCTCAGTGCACTCTGCGCGCCGACGGTTCGGTGATTCCACCGGCTGACGATTCCGTGAACTCTGTGTGAACCTCACCTCGGTCTGTTTGTTCTCTCATTTTCGTGAATAATCCGCGCTAAATGCTCAGCGCCGCGCCTTTCACTCGGTGAGACAGAACATAATCAAATATCACCCTGGAAACAAAAACCGAAGTAAGCAGGTTCGCAATCAAGCCGATGGTCAAGGTGACGGCAAATCCCTTAATCGGTCCGGTGCCAAAAGCGAAGAGGATGGCGGCGGAAGCGACCGTGGTGACGTGGGTGTCAATGATCGTGCGAAAGGCCTGTTCAAAACCCACAGCGACTGCCGTACCGACGGCTTTACCCAGGCGTAGTTCCTCACGGATTCTCTCAAAAATGAGCACATTCGAATCCACGCCCATGCCGACGGTGAGGATGACTCCGGCAATGCCCGGCAATGTGAGAACGGCGCCAATGTACGCCATGGCGGCAATGAGGATGAGGAGATTCATGGCAAGAGCGACGGTGGCGTTGATTCCCGCGCCCCGGTAATAGACCAGCAAAAAGGCCATCACGGCAAGCAGGCCCGCGATGGCTGCAACCACTCCGTGGCGAATCGAGTCCGCGCCGAGGGACGGGCCAACCGTCTCCTCCGAGAGGTATTTGATGGAGGCAGGAAGCGCGCCCGAGCGCAGCACGAGCGCCAGGTCATTCGCCGACTGCGTGGTGAAGTTTCCCCCGGAAATTTCTCCATGGTCGGTAATTTGGCTGTGAATAACCGGGGCAGTGAAAACCCGATTTTCCAAAACCACCGCCAACTGCTTGCCGATGTTTTGGGCCGTGAAGCGTCCAAAGCGATCTGCGCCTTCGCGATTCAGGGTGAAGTCTACATCCGGGCGGCCGGATTCATCCTGGGAAGGCTCGGCGCCCGTCAAATCGCGGCCAGTGACTGCCGGAATGCGATTGAGCACGTACCAGCTTTCCGTTCCTCCTTCGCTTCCCGGGAGCAACTCAGAATCCGGAGGCAGGACTCCGCCATGGGCCGCCAGGGCGGCATCCCGGGAGGGAAAGGACCCGTCCTGCACCAGTCTGAGCTCCAGCAATGCCGTGGATTGCATGATGTCTTTAACGCGCGCCGGGTCATTTACGGCGGGCAACTGCACGACCAATTCGAAACCCCCTTGCCCATACTCGGCAATCGTCGGCTCGGTCACACCCAAGGCGTCGACGCGGCGGCGAATGGTGCTCATCGCCTGCTCCATAGCCTGATTGCGAATTGTGGCCGCCGAACTTATTTTGAGGATAATCCATCGGGAGGTTTCATCGCCCGGTACGCGGGCCAAAGTCCAATCGGGAAAATGGTTGGCCACAAGGGCTTGTAAGTCTGACGCCCGGTCAGAGGAAATACCCTTGATGAGAATGCGGTGAATGGGGGGGAACTGCGTCTTGTCATCGTTCGGTTGAATGTCCGCGTAGGGAATGGATGCGGATTTCATGTCGTCCTTCAGGCGCTCAAGTGTGTCGTCAGCCACGATGTTTACGGCGTCCTCAACTTGAACCTGCAAAATCAGGTTGGTTCCGCCTTGGAGATCGAGCCCCAAATGAATTCTGTTGTGAAGATTTACCTTAAGCACCTGGAAAGTTCGGGGATATCCGGTGATTCCCAATACGCACACAATGATGACAATGAGAACAATGAAAGCCCGGGTCCGAATCTTGGATTCCATCGAAGAGTCTACCTCTGTTCTCCTGCTCCGAATTCGATGGGCTGCGGAAACTTCACGGCGGCGCCGGCGGGCGGAA
>JASHSC010000182.1 GCA_030036915.1 Terriglobia bacterium | reverse complement strand
TTGGTCTCCCCCGTGTGGTGGTGGCGGTAATCGGCGCGGAACGGCGCCAATTTTTCCAGCCACTCGTCGATGTCTGCAACCAAGCCGTCCTCCGCGTCATTCACGTAGACGCCCGCGGTGATGTGCATGGCCGAAACCAGAATCAATCCTTCCTTGATCTGCGACTTGGCCAATGCTTTTTCGACCTCATCGGTGATGTTGATGAACTCCCGGTGTTTCTTGGTGTTGAACCAAAGATATTCAGTGTGTGATTTCATCGCTGTCCTTTCTCGCGCGCCCGATGCGGCCGGATGACCGGACCAACAAGCGCATCTATCCGCCTCCAAGTGAAAAGTGCCTGCGGCGCTGGAACCTCAAAGCATAGCAGACCTTTGAAATTGAAGCGGCACAACAGGCTCATCAGCTTTTTTCGACAACGAATCGGTAGATTACGACTTGTGGTAGGCTTATGCGGCCCAAGTCATTATTCGCTCTTGGTTCATCGGAAGAGGGAAAAATGAAATCATTGTTTCGAATCGCGGTTGCAACAGCGCTGGTAATGATCGTCACGAAGCCGGCGTTCCCGCAATTAGGGATGTTTTCCACTGAGCAGCGCCTTGACTTGACGCGCGAGTGGAAGGGCGAGCGATTTCCCGACGGGCGGCCCAAAGTGCCGGAGTCAACCCTGGCGCGGCTTAAGAACGCCAGCGCCGAACGGGCATGGTCCGTGCTACGTAACGCCGGATACCTTCACCAGTTCGAGGGAAACTGGAAAGTCGTCAACCCGGGTGACCGGCTGATCGGACGCGTAGTGACAGCGGTGTTTATGCCGCTGCGGCCTGACGTAAACGCGGTCATCAACGATCATGGGAACGAGGAACATCGCGTGGGAAGAGGCCAGAATTCCTGGGTGATTGACACTCTCCAACCGGGAGACGTTCTGGTGGTGGACTTGTTCGGCAAAATCGAAGACGGCACATTTGCGGGAGATAATCTCGCGACTTCCATCTATGCCAAATCGGGCACTGGCCTTGTGGTAGACGGCGCGGTGCGGGATGAGTCGGGAATTTCCGAGATCAAGGGTTTTCGCTGTTACGTTCGCGGCGTGGATCCCTCCGCCATCGGCGGCGTCACCTTGATGGGCATCAATGTTCCTATCCGCATTGGGCACGCCACCGTCATGCCCGGCGACGTTATCTTGGGCGATCCCGAAGGACTCACCTTCATCCCGCCCCAGCTCGCCGAGAAAGTGGCGGACTATTCCGATTTGACTGAACTCCGCGACGAGTGGGGCCACGAAATGCTGCGCGAAGGAAAGTATCCGCCTGGCATGATCGACGGCAAATGGACAAAGGAAATGATCGAGGAGTTCAACCGCTTTGCGGAAAAGCAGGGCTCCAAGCTCAGGATGAAAGTGGAGTAAGCCTGGAGGGAAAGGGCGATATGTCGACCAACCACATTCAGGGAATGAACCGCCGGGGCGCTTTGAAATCTGCGGCTGCGCTGGGCGGCGCTTTATGGTCGTCGGATGCGGCGCAAGGAGCCGCTCAAAACGTCAACACAAACTCGCGGCCTTCCGGCCTGAAAATCACGGACCTTCGCATCGCTCACGTCACCAAAGCCCCGATGAACTGCCCGATCATCCGCATCGATACCAACGAGGATATCAGCGGCTGGGGGGAAGTTCGCGACGGTGCCAGCCCCACCTACGCCCTAATGCTCAAGAGCCGCCTGCTGGGCGAAAACCCCTGCAACGTCGACCGCCTCTTTCGTAAGATCAAGCAATTCGGCGGCGACGCCCGGCAAGGCGGCGGCGTGTGCGGAGTGGAAATGGCCTTGTGGGATCTCGCCGGCAAGGCTTACAACGTTCCCGTCTATCAAATGCTGGGCGGCAAGTTTCGCGACCGGATTCGCATTTATGCAGACACGACGGAATCTCGAGATCCGCATGTTTACGCGCAACGTATGAAGGAACGTAAAGAGATGATGGGGCTCACCTGGCTCAAAATGGATTTGGGTGTCGACATGGTGGCGGATCAGCCGGGCACCGTGACGGTCCGTTCCGGCCTGAGCGAGTGGGAAAAAACGCAGGTTCCCCACCCCCTGCTCGCCATGGAGGTTACCGACAAAGGCATCGCGTTGCTCGAAGAATACGTCGCCGCGGTGCGTGGCTCTGTGGGCATGGAAATCCCACTCTCTATGGATCACCTCGGCCACCTCGGAGTGAAGTCGATCATCCGGCTGGGCAAGGCATATGAAAAATACAATCTGGCCTGGATGGAAGATGTCATTCCGTGGCAATACACCGATTTGCTGAAACAAATTTCCGCGGAGAGCCCCACGCCCATTCTGACCGGCGAAGATATCTATCTCAAGGAGAACTTTCGAGTGCTCTGTGAGAATCATGCTGTGGGCAAAATTCATCCTGACCTAGCGACCGCCGGCGGCATTCTGGAGACCCACAAGATCGGCGATTTGGCGGAGGAATACGGCGTGCCCATGGCCATGCACTTTGCGGGAACGCCGGTAAGCTGCATGGCCAGCGTGCACTGCGCCGCGGCGACGGAAAATTTCCTGGCGCTCGAAAACCACTCTTTGGATGTGCCCTGGTGGGGCGACCTGGTGGAAGG
>JASHSC010000019.1 GCA_030036915.1 Terriglobia bacterium | reverse complement strand
GTCAGGCTGCTGACGATGTTGGGCTGGCCGGAAGCGTTGACGTTGAAGGCGCAGGGAGAGATGCCGGCCTCGAACTGAAAGGCTGGGGTATAGCTGTTGGGCGCGGCATAACTGCACGAGCGGCTATAGATGGACACCAGCCCGTAGGGCTCGTAGTTCGTCATGTTGGGGATTTCGAAGACGCCATAGCCGCCCCGGATCACGGAATTGTGAGGCAGTTTGTAGGCGAAACCAGCGCGCGGCATAAGCCCCCAATAATCGTTGGGCACAAAGCTGCGGGGCGCGCCCGCCAGACCCGCAAACTCCACGGCTCCCAGCTTGCCGGTGGTGGGGTCGGTCAGGTTCGGATTGAAGCTGTAGGACTGGTTGTTGACCTCGGTCCAGGGACCATCAAATTCCCAACGCAGGCCGAAATTGAGTGTAAGACTGCTGGTCAGTTTGAAGTCATCCTGAAAGTACGCCGAGGCCAGATTCATGCGTTGCCGGTAAGCATAGTTCGTGGTGCTGATGCTGGCGCTGTTGACATCACCCAGCTCGAAATCAGCGATTCCCAGGCCCGTGTCCGCAGTGCCGGGAAGAGAGGTGTAGGTACCGGTGAATCCATACGTGCCGGAAAGGACTCCCGGAGTGTAGTTGTTGTACATATACCGCACCGCTTGACCGCCGATGTGAAGGCTGTGGCGTCCTTCTTGAATTTCCAGATCGTCGTTCCAGCTCCAGTTGCGCCAAGTAGCGCGGTTGAATCCCGTCCCGCCCAGGCTGGTGAGGCCGGTCACATTGACATCCGGAAATTGCGTCAAAGGAACGCCGGGCAAATCCAGCGATGAGACGTTTTGAGCAGGCGGCAGAGTGAAAGCATCATTCTCCACGATCCCCACGCGGAATTCGTTCACCATGGTGGGTGAAAAGATGTGATTCCACGTACCCTCTCCCTGATAGTCTCTCCAGCCATTCAGGAAAGTTGTGTTGGCCGCGTTGGGAATGTATTCCACCGCCCCGGTCCACGGCCCGTCACGGGCGAAGCGGAACCAAACGCGGTCGTTGTTGCTCAACTCTTCGTCCACGCGGTCGGTATTGTAGAGATACGAGTGGTAGCCGGTCGGGGCGACGCAATAGTTAAACGTCCCCAGGCTGCAATTGGGAGCAGGAAAGTAGGCAAGAACATTAGTGGCCACGGAGTCAAAATCGGTCGTGGGAATTATGTTTCCCGGGAATTGTGTACGCTCCACTTTTCCGCCGACAATCGTCGTGGTGGCGGGATTGTAGATCGTGTAGGGCGTGCCGCCCTGGGGAGGCGGTCCGGTAAAGTTGCCCTGCAGCTCGAGCGCGGTCGGGACGTCCGTGTTGTCGGATTTACCGGCCAGATCAATGGTGTCCTCCCAGTCGGTAAAGAAATAGGTGTGGCGGCGCCGCCCGTTCCAAAGGCCCGGGATGTAAACGGGCCCGCCCAAAGTCCCGCCGAAGTAGTTGTAGATGGCTTCGGGCTTGCTTGTCGCCGTGGTGCTGAAGAAGTCCAGGGCATTCAGAGCCTGATCGTTGTGAATTTCAAAAAGGCTGCCGTGTAAAGCGTTGGTGCCCGATTTGGTGGTGGTCAGAATCACTCCCCCGCCCGTGTTGCCGTACTGGGCCGAGAAGGGAGTGATGAGAACCTGGATTTCGTCCGTCGATTCACTCGTCGGCACCAGGGCATAGATATCTCCGCTGGAATAGCGGTTGCTGGGAAGGCCATCGGTGATGATCGGGACGTTGGCGCTCAAGCCCCCGGCGATGCTATAGTCGGCGGGCTCGCTATAACTCGGGCTTGCCCCAGACATTCCAGGAAAAATGGGGACAATCTGAAGCGCGCTGCCCCCGTGCGAGCCGACTTGCTGGGGGAGTTGCACGAGATCCGTGTTCATCACCTCACCCGTGGTTTCACCCGAAACCTCGTTTAACTCCGTGGCGTGCGCGGTCACCGTGATGTTTTGCGCCGTGCTCCCCACCCGCAGCACAACATCCAGCCGAACCTTTTGGTTCAAAACAAGCTGGATATTGTCCTCGGTGTCCTCGCGAAATCCTTGCTTGTCGAAGCTTACCCGATAGACGCTGGGCTTGAGAAATGAGACGGTGTAGTTGCCATCGTCATTGGTTACGGATTCCGTCCTCACCTGCGTGGCGGTGTCCGTAACCGTTAAATGAACCCCGGGCATAGCCAAACCGGAACTGTCTTTCACAATGCCGCCAATCGAACCGTAAAAGGTCTGGGCCAGCCCCATCGCGGGAATTAACCCCGCCATGGTCAAAACCAAAACCAGAGTGCCGGGCTTCCAGATTGCGATCTTCATGAATTCCCTCCTCGTGAATCCTGCCCGCGCGCCGCGCATGGCTCAAATGAACCCGCAGAACACGGCGCCACAGGTGGTTCGTCCCAGATTTTCCGAAGAATTCTTTCCGCCTTGACCCAAAACCGTTGACCCGGAACCAGACGCCAAGATCACGAAAAGAAGGCACAGCTTACAATCACCGGCCACAGCAACGCCCATCACAGGCATCACTGAACCTTGATAAGGTTTCTTCCTTTCAAATCCCAAGGCGTTGCAGTCTAAGTCCACGCTGAGGAATTTTCAAGAAGATGTTATACTTTAACATGATTTTTTACATTACCATAAATATCAGGTAAATTTCCCGTGAATTCCGTTAGGATTTATGTAAAGTATTCACAAGAACTCGTATAAAAATTCTCGGATTCTCCTCGGCCCTCGGGTGGGCAATTAGCCAACCCGACTTTAGGGTGCAGAAGATGCCTTTTGGGCTGGGTATGGGCACGGGCGGAGCTTCGCGCGCCGGTTCGTGTATAAAATTTTGCAAAATCCCCATAAACTCCTCCGTGCGCAGCGCAACAAGCGTGGAGGAATTGTGTTAAGATGGGTTGAGGGGTAGTATCGAAAGGCGGCATTCGTACCCTATGGGTTGCCGCAGGGGTCTTTCCCTAGAGGGCTGCGGAAATGACAGCTCTTTCACGGCGCGCGCCAGCGCTGGCGATGGCAGCCATGGCCTGGGTGGGATTTTTGGCCATGGGGGCGTGGTGTGGGTCGGACGATCAAAAGCCCGCAACCCAGCCTTCCGACACCCCTGGGGGTGCTCACATCACGGTGAGCAAATCCCCCCTTCACGTTACTCCTTTCCTGGTAGACGTGAACTTGGTGTTGGTTAACGTGACCGTCACCGATCCCTTTGACCGGATTGTGACCGGCCTTGACCAGAACAACTTCGAAGTGTACGACGAAAAGGTGCCACAGAAGATTGAAACCTTTTCCACCGAAGACGCCCCCATTTCCGTTGGATTGATCTTTGATAGCAGTGGCTCAATGGGCGACAAAATCGAAAAGTCCAAGGAAGCAGCCCTTCAGTTCTTCAAGACATCCAACCCCCAGGACGAATTTATGCTCGTAAGTTTTGCAGACCGTCCGGATATGATCTCCGGGTTCACTGCAAAATATGAAAACCTGCAAGACAGCCTCTTAACGGTGAAATCGGGAGGGAGGACGGCGCTTCTGGACGCGATTTATCTGGGCCTGACAGAAATGAAGAAGGCTACTACAAATCGGCGCGCACTTTTGGTGATCTCCGACGGCGGCGACAACCACAGCCGCTACACGGAGAATGACATCAAGAAGGCGGTAAAGGAATCCGACGTGCAGATTTACGCCGTGGGCATCTTTGAGCCTTCAGCCTCCCGCGGGCGTACGCCGGAGGAAGCAGGCGGACCCGGCCTTCTTGCCGAGTTGGCGGAAGTTTCAGGCGGCCGGATGTTCAGTGTCGAAAATACCAACGAATTGCCCGATATCGCGGAGAAAATTTCTGTCGAATTGCGCAACCAATATGTGCTGGGCTATAAGCCGTCAAATCTGATTCGTGACGGCCGCTGGCGACGCATCCGGGTGAAACTAGACCCGCCGAAGGGATTGCCCCCACTTCAGGTTTATGCTCGAACGGGGTATTATGCGCCCACTCAATAAACGTCATGGGCGAAACCTGCTCATTCCGGCTGGGCTTTTTTGCTTCCTGCTGGTCCCTGCCCTCCGTCTACACTCACAGACTCCGCAACCGGCGGACCCTCAAGTCCCTTCCAAGGGCCGCCCGGGCGTCATCATTTCAAACGTCAATAATGTCGTCCTGAACTGCACTGTGCTCGACAAAAAGGGGCATATGGTCAACGACCTCAAGGAGGGCGACTTTCATGTTTATGAGGACGGTGTACCCCAAAAGCTCATCCACTTCTCCCATGCGGATATCGCTGTGACCATGGGGATAGTCATCGATGACAGCGGCAGCATGCGTTCCAAGCGCCAGGCCGTGAATGCCGCCGCACTCATCTTCGCCAAAACCTCCAATCCGCAGGACCAGGTTTTCGTGGTAAATTTCAATGACGTTTATTACCTCGATACTCCTGGAGATTTTGCGACGTCAATCGAGGACCTCAAGTCAGCGCTGGATAAAATCGATTCCCGCGGCGGCACTGCTCTGCGCGACGCCGTGATTGCCTCTCTTGACCACCTCAAGCTGGGCAATCGGGAGAAACGCGTATTGCTGGTGATTACCGACGGCGAGGATAACGCCAGCCGTTATTCCGAAGAAGAACTCATGGAGAGGGCGCAGAAATCCAATGCGGTGGTTTATACTATTGGC
>JASHSC010000181.1 GCA_030036915.1 Terriglobia bacterium | reverse complement strand
CACCCCTCGCCCTGCGGCCCATAGCCTTCGGGCGACGGGTCGCGGGTGCCCTGCCGCAGCATGGCGGCGTCAATGGGCAGGGACAAGCCCTGCCCCTACGGAATTCAAACTACCCACCACAGGGAGAGGGAAGAGGGGAGAAGGGGTGATCGGGTGAGGGGCTTCTTCCTGGCGGGAGCCAGGCTCTTTTGAAGGGCCAGCCATGGCGAGGTCCTGTACTCTGCCGGGGGATACTTACTTCCCGCGAGGCTAAGCAGCCTTGGCAAAACGCATGGCCACTGAGTTCATGCAATAGCGCAAGCCGGTGGGTCGCGGGCCGTCGTCAAACACGTGCCCCAGGTGCGCATCACACCGCCGGCAGGAGACTGCGGTGCGCATCATCCCCATGCTGTTGTCGATCGACTCGACGACATTCTCCTTGGCGATGGGCTGCCAGAAACTCGGCCAGCCCGTGCCGGATTCGAATTTCGTGTCCGAGTTGAACAACGCCGTGTCGCAGCAGATGCAGCGAAACACACCCTTGTCATGGATGTTGAGAAGCGCTCCCGAGAACGGCCGCTCCGTTCCCGCATTCCGGGTCACCTCAAATGCCGCAGGAGACAATATGGCTTTCCACTCGGCGTCGGTCTTTTGGATCACGGGTACCAGAACCACCCCTTTGCGCTCCCCGGCGTCTGTAAAGTCGACAATTTTCACCAGCTTCGGCGCTTTGGTAGCGGCCTCGAGTGGGTTGGAGTCTGCTTGCTCATAACCCCAGAGCGCCAGCCCGGCCAGAGCGGCCCCGCACGACGAAAAGAATTTCCTGCGCCCAAAAGCGCATTGCCCATGATCGCCCTTGTAGTCCCTCTGCACCATCATGCCTCCTTCAAGCCAAACTAACCGAACGTAAATGCAAAGGCCTGCACGCCCGGGTCAAGAAATTCAATTTGGAACGTGCGGTCTTCTATCTTACCTTTTTGCCGGATCAGTTGGTAAAGACGATATTCCTTCACGGTTCCATTGCCCTCGGCATCCACATCCGTTCCGTGGTCATCGGCGGGTGGGGCGCCATCCAGTAGGATGCGGAACCGAACAGGCTTGTTTCCTTTGGCCGGCCCCAAAACCAGATGCAAATCGCGGGCGTGGAAGCGGAAAATAATTTTGCCCGGCGCGGCAACCATCTCCGCTCGCTCGTCGCTCACCTTCCATTTCCCCGCCAACGCCCATTGATTCACATCCAGCCGGCCTGGTGAAGTGTAGAGTGTGGTGGAATCCTTCTTGAGGGCCTCCGGGGAAACAAAGTTCTGGCGCCGCTCATAACCAATGTAGGTTTCCGGCGACTGTATATCTTCGGTGTCCGCAGCGGCCTCAGCCCCAACGCCACTCACATCGACCAGGCCTGTGACCGCCAGAGGCGTATTGCCTTCCTTCAGCAACTGGCGGATGACCCGCTCTGACTGGTCATACTCTCCTTCGCCAAAGTGGTGGTAGCGAATCTTTCCCTGCCGGTCGATAAAGTAGTGCGCAGGCCAATACTGGTTGTTAAAGGCTTTCCAAATCGCGTAATTACTGTCGATGGCGACAGGGTAGGTTATTTTCAATTCGCGTACCGCTCGCGCGACGTTGGCCTGATCCTTTTCAAAAGCAAACTCGGGCGTGTGCACGCCAATTACCACCAGGCCATCACCCTTATATTTCTCCGCCCAAGCCTCGATGTAAGGAATGGAGCGCAGGCAGTTGATGCAGGAGTAGGTCCAGAAATCAACCAGCACCACTTTTCCCTTCAAGTCCTTCGGAGTGAGCGGAGGGGAATTGAGCCACGCCACGGCGCCATCCAGGCTCGGCAATTCTCCTTCCACAGGCAGCGGAGCCTGGGCGTTTCGGGCCGCCATCATGGTCATCGACGGCTGTGCTTGCGCAGGTTCGCCACTCGTGGCAGGCAGGCTCTCGCCGGAAGCCTTCGTCACCGGGCGCAAGCGGTCCACCAGGTTCTGCTCGACGCCCGAAGTGCCGGCCAAAGATATTCGGGTTAAGATTCCCTGATCCCATCCAAAGACTATAGCGATGACGCCCAGAAGAACCGCCGCTCCCAACCCGCGGCGAATCCATTCTTCCACTCCCAGCGAGCGCTTCATGAACATAAACACCTTATTTCCGGCGAGCAACGCAAAACCCATGGAGAGCGCCGCTCCCAACGCGAATGCCAACAATAGAATTGCGGTCCGCGCGCTCGCCCCTTGCACGGCGGCACCGGTAAGATTAAGTCCCAGAATGGGGCCGGCGCAAGGAGCCCAAAGCAAACCCGCCGCCACACCCAGCAAGAGGGACTGTGCGACAGTGGGGGCTGACTCTGCTTTCCGCTGAAGACGCTCGCCCAGCCGAACGAACGGCCGCGAGAGAGCTTCCGCGATAGGCGGGAAGATCAAGGCAAGACCCACCACCAGAAAAACAATGAGTGCGAGCGCTCTTCCAACCTGGTTGGCGCGGACGATCCAGCCGCCCGCCGTAGTGGCGACACTGGCCACAGCGGCAAAAGTGATGGCCATGCCCGCGAGAAGAGGCAGGCCGCTCCGCCGGAAAGGTTGATCGGCACGAGAGAACACGAAAGGCAGAACCGGCAGAATACAGGGACTGACAATCGTCAGGATACCGCCCACGAAGGCCAATAGATAAATGAGCATTCCGGTCAGGCCTCGCCCGAATCCCAGGTGGCACCCGGGCTTATTTTCAGTATACTGGTTCGTCTCTTAGTTCAAGCTTTTTTTGGGGTAAAGGGAATTACCAATTTGGAGCCAACGTAATCAAATATTCGCTGTTGGACAAGAATCAAAGCCGGACCATCAGAGGAGGTGGATATGACCGTTACAATCGAGAAACC
>JASHSC010000180.1 GCA_030036915.1 Terriglobia bacterium | reverse complement strand
ACTTCGACCCGAAGACTCTCGAATGCGCCGGTCCCGACGCCCCCACGTGCCTTACGGCCCCTCAAGTTGAGGCCGCGCGAAAGATCTATGCGGGCGCCACGAATCCGCGCACAGGAAAACAGGTGTTTCCCGGCCTAAGGCCCGGCAGCGAGCTCGGATGGGGCACTGAAGCCGGAGGACAGATACCCATGAGCATTCCCCTCACCTACTTCCAGTTCGTGCTCTTCAAGAATCCCGATTGGAAATGGCAAACGCTGAACTTTGATCAGGATGTGGCGCTCGCCGACCGCCTGGACGCACATATCTTGAATGCCGTCGACCCCAATCTCCTCGCTTTCAAGTCGCATGGCGGAAAGCTCCTTCTATATCACGGTTGGATCGATAACCTCATCACGCCCATGAATACCGTCAATTACTACGAAAGCGTCGTCAAGGCGATGGGCGGGCCTGAAAAAACGCTGGATTTTGCTCGTCTCTTTATGGTTCCAGGAATGGGGCATTGCGGGGGCGGTCCAGGCACGGACATTTTCGACAAAGTGGGAGTCCTTGAGCAATGGGCGGAAAAGGCGGTGGCCCCGGACCAGATCATCGCCTCTCATCAGACCAATGGCGTCACCGATATGACCCGGCCGCTCTGCCCCTATCCGCAGGTGGCGAGCTGGAAAGGCTCTGGTAGCACCACTGATGCCAGCAATTTCGAATGCGCCAACCCAACTGCGCTACCCCCCATGTAAAGGAAACCACCTGCGCCAACGAAGTCTCTGATGCCGCGATCCGGGCGGCGCGGGATCAGCACATTCCGGGAGCGGCGATATAACCTTCTGCCTTCAGTATTCTCCAATTGGCCTGGATAGGGGGCTCACGCAGGTGGTATGCTTGATGCCAACGGGCACGGCAATTACACGCTGAAATCCATGATCAAAGAGCAACAGGCCACGAACCCCTACCTTCTGAAGCGCCAGGCCAACATCAGTGTGCAGCGCTACTTTGAGATTTCACTGCTCCTGATGCTCGCCACCGGCTTCCTCACCGTCGCCACAACCGGCAAGCTGGACCTGGTTTCCACAATGGTCATGTTCGCGGCACTGTGTATCAAATTTTGGGGCTACATCCGCGGTTCGGATTTTTCCCTCACTCACAAGACGGTCACGCGCATTTCCATTTTCTACATTTTTTTCTATGGCCTTGATTTCCTCATCTTCGCCTCGGGCCCCACGGCAATTGACCACATGCTGGCGGCCACGGTCCACCTTGTGCTCTTCATTACCGTCGTGAAAATCTTCTCGGCTCGGACGGATCGTGACTACGGGTACTTGGCCACGCTCTCCTTCCTGATGATGTTGGCCAGCGCCGTACTGACGGTGAGCACTACGTTCATGGTGAGCTTCACGATTTACGGACTGGCAGCAATTTCCACCTTCATCAGCTACGAAATCAAGCGGGGGATGGAAGCAGCGCAGCGGACACCGGAGGGACCCTTCCGCATTCCTGCGCAGAACCGCAGGGCCATTGAGAGAGCCCTATTGATGGCGGCGGCAGGCCTGGGTGTAGGAATTTTCAGTTTGGCCACCGTCCTGTTTTTCATCATTCCGCGTTACCGGACAGGCTACCTGACGGAAATGTCGATGCAGGCCCAAAACATCACGGGGTTTTCCGAGACTGTGAATTTGGGAGACATTCGTCAGATTCTGCGTTCGCCCATGGTGGTGATGCGCGTTATGCCGGCGGGCAGTCCGCGGTCGTATGCGGGCATCAAATGGCGCGGCGTGACACTGAATAGCTTTAACGGGAAGAAATGGTTCAACGACAATGCGGACCGGATAACCCTGAAAGAGCAATCCTACCAGCAATTCCTTCTTCCCCTGCCGGAAGGATTTCAGGAGCGCCCCAATCAACCTCGGCGGTACAGGGTCTTGCGCTCGGGGCTCTCTACGGACGTAGTTTTCGTGGCCGCCGAGCCACGGGAAATCTCCGGCGTGCGCATGCTCAGCCAGGATCAGGCCGGCGCACTGCACAATCCGGGAAATTTCAGTTCACCCTTTGCCTACGAGGTTGTTTCCAACATCGGTCTGCCGCCCGCGAAGGATCTGCGCAGCGCCTCGACCGAGTATCCGGAGGACATTCGGCTGGTCTATCTCCGCCTGCCGCACACGCTCGATCCCCGCGTTGGGGAATTGGCCCGCACCATCACCGCCTCCGCCGCCGACAACTATGACCGCGCCGCGGCCATTCAAACGTACTTGCGCGACAACTTTAAATATACGCTCGATCCGCCCGATATTGAGCCGGCCGATCCCGTGGGCAGCTTTCTATTTCGCTCCAAGTCCGGCTATTGCGAGTATTTCGCCGCGGCCATGGCAGTGATGCTTCGTACGCTGAATATTCCTTCCCGGCTGGTCAATGGATTTCAAACCGGAACCTACAACAGGTTCGGCAAGGACTTCGTGGTTCGGGCGCGCGACGCCCATAGCTGGGTGGAGGTTTATTTCACGGGCTACGGCTGGATTCCTTTCGACCCCACACCCCCTGATCCCCATCCCGTTCTGCCCGGGGAGTGGGACGATTATATTGATGCCGCCGCGCTCTTCTGGAACGAATGGGTGATCAACTATGACTTCAGCCATCAGGTGCAGTTGGCGCGTGAGATTGAACAGGACTCGCGCAGTTTCCAACAGGTATTCCGCCGGCGCTCGCAGCGGCTGAAACACGAGGGGATCCTGGCGGCGTTCCACATTGAGGCCTGGTTGATGTCGCACAAATTGCTCGTCCTCGCTATCATGCTGGGGATTCTGGCAGGGCTGATTTTGACGGACAAAACCGGAACGCTCGCGGGATGGCGCTTCCGGTTGACTTGGAAATTTGCGCGGCGCGATTCCCAAGTGAGCCCGCGCCAGGCGACGCTAACCTACCAGCGCCTACTCCACACACTTCAGAAGAAGGGGTTTCGAAAAGTCGCCTCGCAGACGCCGCGTGAGTTTGCCCTGTCCTTCATCAGCACACCGCTGGGGCCTGGCGTGGCGGAATTCACGCGACTTTATAACTCCCTGCGCTACGGGCAGGCCCCCGTCTCCCTCCCTCAACTACGCCGGATTCTGGAGGACATCGCGAAGGGAAAATAGCGTCGTTCCCTCGGGGCAGGGTCGGCGATTGCCCGGTCAAAACGGCTGAGTGCGGATTCACGGAATCGACTTGCCGCCATCCACGGCGATAATTTGCCCGGTAATGAAACCGCTGTGAGTCGCGAGGAAAAGAACCGTTTGGGCAATGTCATCCGCCGTGCCGGCTTTGCGCAGCGGAATGGCGCGAATCATTCTGCGCACGGTCGGCGTGCGCTCTTCATCGGGAAAAAGAATCGAGCCCGGGGCGACACTGTTGACGCGGACGACGGGCGCTAGGGCTTTGGCAAGCGTGCGCGTGAGCGAAATCAGAGCAGCCTTCGACGCGCAGTAGTGCATGTAGCTCGGCCAAGCCTGCAAGCCTCCTAGCGAGGAGATGTTGACAATGTTTCCGGCTCCCTGGCGCATCATCATGCGCGCCGCAGCCTGGGCGCAGAAGAATGGGCCCTTCAGATTTGCAGCGAGAACGCGATCGAAATCCTTCTCCTCGAGTTCGTCCCATTTCCGCGCGAAAAAGATGCCGGCGTTGTTGACGAGCAAATCGAGATGGCCAAATCGCTTTTGGATGGCGCGGAACATGCCCGCAACTTGCCTGGGGCGCGAAACGTCCGCGCGAAGGGGAATGGCGCGCACACCCATCGCGGCAATTTCCTCGATAGTGGCCTGGGCGCCGTGCCGCGATTGGTTGTAGTTCACGATCACGTCGGCGCCGGCGCGGCCAAGCGTGATGGCAATGGCGCGGCCGATGCGTTTCCCCGCGCCGGTGACCAGTGCCACCTGACCTTTCAGGAGTTGTTCGCCCATAGAGCCTGCATGGTAACACGAGCATAGCGCGGGCGTCTCGCACGCTGTGGCTTGGGTGTCCGGCCCATGCGGGACGTAGCGGCGGCCCTCAGGGTAACCGCGCGGGTTGCCCCTACGACGCGCGGCCCCGCATGTTGACGCTTCGTGCGGCTTGCACCTAGAATCGCTCGGGATGCCGATGGCGGAAGTCATTCTCTACACCAAGCCGGGATGCTGCCTGTGCCACACCGTCAAGGCGCAGCTCAACAAGATCCGGAGGCGGCATCCTTTCGAGCTTCGCGAGGTCAACATTCTCGAAGACCTCAACGCCTTCGCGAGGTTTCAGGAAGAAATTCCCGTGGTATTCGTCCACGGGCAGAAAGCGTTCCAATACCACATGGATGAACGGGAGTTCCTCCGGCTGCTCGAATCAGCTCCGCAAACACGAGAAAGGCAGAAAAATGGAAGTTGATATCCTGACGATTGCAGCACATCCGGACGACGTAGAAATCACCTGCGGTGGAACAGTTATCAAGATGGTTGATACAGGTTATCGCGTGGGGATTCTTGACCTGACGGGCGGGGAGAGCGGCACGCGGGGCAGCGCCGCGTTGCGCGCCAAGGAAGCCGGACGAGCCGCGAACGTACTGGGCGCGGTCTACCGCGAAAGCCTCGATCTTCCCGACGCCGGAGTGGAAAACAACCGTGAAAGTAAAATGAAGGTCGCCCAGAAGATTCGCGATTTGAGGCCGCAGACGGTCATTCTGCCCTACTGGGAGGGCCGCCACCCCGACCATTACACCACCGGGCTGCTCGGTTACGAAGCGTGCTTTCTAGCCGGGCTCGCTCGGCTACCGCTGGCGGGCAAGCCGCACCGGCCGTTCAAAATTCTCTACGCTTCGCAATACGTGCCTACCGTCCGGCCGACCTTCGTGGTGGATATCACTGCGCAGTACGCCAAGAAGCTCAAAGCCATTTTCTGTTTTTCCTCCCAGTTTTCGCCGCCCAAAGAAACGCAGAACCTCTTCCCTTCCCGCGTGGATATCAACGCCCGCCTCAGCTCGGAAGCCCGTCACTTCGGCCAGATGATCGGCGTGCGCTACGGCGAGCCGTTCATTCAGCGCGAAGTCGCGGAAATCGCCGACATCGTGAAACTACCGGTCAGATCGATTTGAAACAAGTATCAGAAATAAGCGCAAATAAATTCCAGGCAGGTCCAGTTATGCTTGGGGATGAGCGCGCTTACGCCACGCGCAGGCGGTTCCTCCAGCGATTTTGGATAAACCAGACGGCGCCCGCGAGAATCACCACGCCCAGCACAGTATCAAAGCGGTGGAAGTATTCGCGCAGGGTCATCCAACGCTGTCCAAGCTTCATTCCCGCGTAGGCAAGCGCCAGGCACCACGGTAATGAACCGAGGAATGTGTAGAGGTGAAAGCGAATTACGTTCATACGTGAAACTCCAGCAGGAAACGCGATGAAGGTCCGAATAACCGGCAGAAGGCGCGCGAAAAACACCGCCCAATCGCCGTAGCGCGCAAAGAATCGATCCGCCATTTCAAGATCGTGGTGAGTCACCAGCAACCAGCGGCCGTATTTCTCCACCAGCGGGCGCCCGCCCAGCGAGCCAATGTAATAGGCGACTAACGAGCCTAGATTGCAACCTAAGGCCCCGGCCAGGGCCACTCCGAACAAGTTAAACCGGCCGAGGTGAACCAGGTAGCCGGAGAATGGCATGATGACTTCCGAGGGTAGCGGGATGCAGGCCGATTCGATGGCCATCAGCAGCAGGACGCCAAAGTAACCCCCATGTGAAATGATCGAGATAATTAAACCTGCAAGGGATGCAATAAGGGAAGAAACCATAGACAAATTTGGTCATTTTGTCATTTGGTCATTTTTCAATCGAAAGAGCCAACTGGCCACCCACCATACTGGTTGTCAATCGGCAAATGGCAAAATGACCCAATGACTAAATATTTAAAATGCGTCTGCTTCCTGGGTAAAGACGAAACCGGAAAGCCCTACGCCATCAGCAATTTTCTCAACCTTCACGCGGCGAACGTCCGCATCCCCTCCTCCTACTTTTCTCAAGACGGCGTAGGAAGTAAAGGCCTCAGAGTAGACCCTGGTGACCAGCCAATTCTCGCCCGTCGCTTGCAACTGCCAGACTTGCCCTAACAAAATTGAGGAAACCGCCACAGTGCAGAGCTCCTTCAAGGGGGAAACAATATTCTGTCACAGGAATTTGCTTTCGAGCCTCGGTTGAGGGCCCACGAACCTAATGTAAACCCGGCTCTCAGGTCGAGTCAAGGGCACAATCCAGGTTCATAATTTGTCGGAGCTCCGGGTGACAAAAGTAGAGTGTAAAATTAATTTTACGGCCTGAGGGCAGAGAGAAAAGCAACCTGTGTCCTATCTTGGATATCCAAAAAACCGGGGAGACCAGGCTTTTCCGCAAGATGCGCTGGAGGCCCCCGCAAAAGCCATCGGCACACTCGGTTGGGCGTCTGCCATGCCAGATTTGCCAGCACTTATTGACGCGAAAAAGAAATCCCGGGGGCGGGCTTGCCCTCAGTGGTATAATTGGTTGGAAGGAGTCTTACCATGAGGAATCGGGGTTGGCTTGCAGTATTGCTTGTCACGATTTTGCTCGCCGCATCACTTCCCACTCGCGCTGAAGACCAGAAGGACGACGTCGACGACATTGGTAATCGCAATGTCGCCCACAAGAGCATCATCTCCCAGGAGAAGGAGATTGCCATTGGGAAGCAGTACGCCGATCAAATCGACAAACAGGCGAAGATTCTCAAAGACCCGGTCATCAATGAGTACGTCAACCGCGTCGCGCAGAACCTGGCGCGCAACTCCGACCTCAAGATTCCGCTCACCATCAAGGTGATTGATGACCCTGCCATCAATGCCTTCACGCTGCCCGGCGGCTTCATGTACTTGAACACGGGGACGATCCTGGCGGCGGACGAAGAAGACCAAGTGGCCGGAGTCATTGCGCACGAAATTGGCCACGCCGCAGCCCGCCACTGGGCCAGCACCATGACCAAGGCCACCATTTTGCAGTTTTCCATGATCCCTTTGATGTTCATTCCCATGACCTATGCGGTTTACATGGGCGTTATGGAAGCCTACATGAACGGCGTCCCCCTGGCCTTCCTCAAATTCAGCCGCAAGGATGAGCAGGAGGCGGATTTCCTGGGATTGCAGTACATGTATAAGGCGGGCTATGACCCCAATGCCTTTGTAGGCTTCTTCGGCAAGGTAATGGATGAGGAGCGGCGCCAACCGGGAAGCATGGCCAAAGTTTTTGCCGACCACCCACCCACTCCCGATCGCATTATTGCCGCGGAAGAAGAGATTCAAAAAATTCTGCCCAAGAAGCCGGAATACCTAGTTTCAACTTCAGAATTTGATGACATGAAGGCGCGCCTTGAGACCGTGATTTCCCAGCACAAACGGCAGAAGGACACGGATAGTGGCCCGACGCTCCGCAAGCGCGAACCGAAGAATACCGACGGCACATCCACCGCGCAAAGCGGCCAGCAAGGGTCCTCATCCTCCGATGACGATTCGCCGCCCGTGCTGAAGCGTCGCGATTCCGGCGACCCCAACAACACAAACAATCCCAATAACAACCCAAATAATCCCAATAATCCTAACAACAATTAAGGGGTGGAATAAAATCAGTAGAACAAAGGCGCCCGGCTTTGCGGGCGCCTTTGCTTTTTGGGGGCGCGGTTGTTGCAGTCCTGAATCGGTGTCGTCGGTCGTCCCACTTCGGGCGACCGCTGCTAAAATAAGCGGAACTCGGGCGTGCCCCCCCGCGACCGCAACATTTCATTTTTCGAGGAAAATCGTCCCGGATCAGGACCTTGTGGGAGCGGTGAAAACCACGCCCAGCTTTCGCAGTTCGTCGTTGTAATACTTGCGATGCAAGATGTCCCACTCGCCGCTGCCTTCGGGGATGGTACGCTTCTGGGAGGCAATGCGGGCTTTTACCACTTCGTCAATTTTCTCTTCCTCGTGCATCAGGTTGGTGAGAATCTTCACGATTTCCTGCCGAATCGTGTTGGGTTCTTCAAAGATTTCAACTTCGTCCAGTGCTTCAATGGCCCCCAAAATGCGGTGCGAGACCTGAACGATCTTCTCGTGACTCAATTTCATTGCTTCGAAACTGTCTCCGATCAGAGGATGATCTTGCGTTCGCGGACAAGCTGTTTCTTGACCGCCTTAAAGGCTTCCTCGAAAGTGGCGCCAAGTTCCTTCATCTCATTACCGTGTTTCTCGAGGATTTTTCTTACCTCGTCATTAATACGGTCCTCGACACCAAGCTCATCGGATATCACCTCGAACATAACTTCCCCCACGTATTCCGGCTGGTCGTATTGGATGAGTCCGGCTTGGGTGAGCCGTTTCAAAACCTGTTTGGCCATGTAGGCCACGTACTCTCGGGGAAACTGCATAGCTGGGTCTGTCTCTTCCTTGACGATCTCCGGGCGGTAGTGTATATTCTCACGACAGGAACTGTCAAGGTCGGCGTGGTGGGGCCGTGCGTTTTTGGGCCCCAATCGAAGGAAGACCGGGCGGTTAGCTCAGTTGGTCAGAGCGTCTGCCTTACAAGCAGAAGGTCATCCGTTCGAGCCGGATACCGCCCACCATTGATTTCAACACTTTGCCGGATTTACCTGCTTTCCCGCGAGTACAGATTCGTACAAAAGGTTGACCAACATGCCCGCAGCCGCGCGTTTTTCGGCAGAAACGGCCTGAGTGTAGACGTTTAAGGTAGTTTGAATGTTGGCGTGCCGCAGCAGTTCCTTTTGCACGGCAGGAGTTGTTCCCAGCGAATGGAGCAATGTTGAATAGGTATGCCGGAACGTGTGCCAGCCAAGAGGGCCGACCTTCGCCCTAGCCGCCGCAGGTTTGATGTAGTCGGCTAGGATGCAGTCTTTCCAACGCGGCTTGCCCAATTCCCCTGCGAAAACAAAATCTGAATCCGACTTATAGACCGATGTTACACGATGCGCCTGAAGTGATCGTGCTAGCTCCGGCGCAAGTGGGAGTACACCCTCCGATGCTTCAGTTTTTGTGGGGTAGACATGACCTTCGACAACGCTACGTTGAATTTTTACGGTGAGACTTTCGAAGTCAATGTCGCCCCACTTTAGACCAAGCAACTCCGAGACCCGCAAACCCAAGCAAGTCGCGGTTGTTACCATCGCTCGGTAAGGCTCTGCAAGCTGTTCAAGTAGCGCCCTAAATTCTGGCGGGTTCAACGTTCGAGGGACCTTGAGCCGCTTGCCAGATTGCCGCACAAGGTCAACCGGATTGCGATCCGCCATCTCCCAGCGAATGGCTGCCTGAAAGAGCGTGTGCATGAGGTTGCGAACATGGGATTTCACTTGCCGTGAGTAAGGGTAGGCCTCCAACCAATCTTCCACTGCCATCGTCTTGACGTTTCGGACAAGTTCCATGCCCCAGTGAGGACGGATATGGTTTTTGAATAGGCTTCGATAGTTTGTCTGTGTGTTTAACCGGCACCACTTGGGAGCGTATTCATTCATAAAGCGATCGATAAGCCCTCCCACAGTAGCATGGTGAAACTGCTGTTGAGGATTCTGCGAGTTGATTTTGATCCGCAGATATTCCACCGCCTTTTGCGCGTCTGATTCCGTGGGGAGCTTATCAACCGTTCCTATCAGCATCGATTTCGGCTTTCCGTCTTCCATCCAGCGGAATTGCCAAACGGCGGGCCTTTTCTTCCGCTTTCTTACCGTCAAATTTCCGTACTGATATCGTGCTTGCATAGTCCCTCCATTCAAGATTGAGTTTCTATGCGGCACGGTTGGCTGCCTGATTGTAGCCTTGAGTTGATCCAGGCGTCCAGCGCCGAGACGCGATACCGCCAGAACTTGCCTACCTTCAGCGCGGGAACCTCCCCGCGCTTGGCCATCCGTTCCAGCACTTTCGGATAAATCTTCAGAACCCGTGATGCTTCTTCGCTGGTAAGAAGAGCTTCGATCCCATCTGGCATACAATTCACAACCTCCCGGGAACCCACAGATCTCCCGCTGATACGGATTTCGTTAGTGGAACTTCTTTTCTCTCAAACGGCGTCAACGCAGGCTTTCTGTCCGCGCGGGGGAGCGAGTTTCAGAGAATTCTTTGCTCCGGTGTCGATTGCCCTCGCCTCGGGTTCGAGGCCGTCACACTGGGTCCGTTGGAAGGCACTCGGACAGAGGCGTAAGCCCCGCCGCCGCTCCGAAGCAGCGCCCTT
>JASHSC010000179.1 GCA_030036915.1 Terriglobia bacterium | reverse complement strand
TTCACTCCCACCTTGGCTCCCTCGCGCGCGAAAAGCTCCGCCGTTGCCCGACCGATTCCGCTCGAAGCGCCCGTAATCAGTGCCACTTGACCCTTCAGGATCATTCCAGCCTCCCCGTCGATTTATTAGGTTTGCCCCGCAGTTCCACAGGCAGCATCCTACTCTAATCGGAATTGTGAGCCAATATAAGGATTCGTGATGATGGAGTCAGGAGATGGCAGAACTCTCTAAGTGCCGCGAGACCAGCCCGACCAGGTGAGCGGAGAAGTGAGTTCCCCCACACGCTGCAATCCGCTATGATGCGGACCATGGACGTCGCCATTCGCTGCAAAGGGCTGCGAAAAACTTACGAGGGCAATGTTGAGGCGGTCCGCGGGCTGGATCTCGAAATCTACGCCGAGGAGTGCTTTGGCCTGCTTGGACCGAACGGGGCGGGGAAGACCACCACCATTGAAATCCTCGAAGGGTTGCTCGAACCGAGCTCCGGCGAAGTCGAAATCCTGGGCAATCATTGGCGAGCGAACAATCGTGAGCTCCGCGAGCTGCTCGGCATCTCGCTTCAAGAGACTCGCCTCGCCGAGAAACTTACGGTACGCGAAACCCTGGAATTATTCTCCAGCTTCTACCGCCACCCGCGTGGAGTGGACGAAGTGATGGCGGAGATGGCGCTGGCGGAAAAATCCAATGCCTGGGTGGGGAAGCTGTCGGGCGGACAGAAGCAGCGGCTTGCGGTGGCGACTGCCCTGGTGGCTAATCCCAGGATCTTGTTCCTCGACGAGCCCACCACCGGACTTGACCCGCAGAGCCGCAGGCAGCTTTGGGATGTCATCCGGCAATTCCAGCAGCGCGGAGGTACCGTCTTGCTCACCACGCACTATATGGATGAAGCGGAGCGCCTCGCAGACCGCATTGCCATCATCGACCACGGCCTTACCATCGCGCTCGGCACGCCTGCCGAACTTATTGAGCGCCTCGGCGGACAGCACATGGTGGAATTCGATGCATCAGGGAAGGTGCCTGGGGAACTTGAGTCGTGGCGAGCGCTCCCTGGCGTCGAAGCCGTGCATGAGGAGGACGGCCGCGTTGTGCTGAGTGTTCGCGAGCCGCATGAAACCATTCCCGCTTTGCTTGCGAACCTGCAGAATCATCAGCGGCATTTGCTGCATCTCACCACTCGCCAGGCCAGCCTGGAGGATGTCTTCGTCCACTTAACGGGTCGTCGCATGAGGGAGGAGTGAGAGCACCGATAGGGAGCTCTAGTGATTGGGTGATTGGGATGAACAAAGAAGATCAGGGCAATATTGAATCTCATCAACTGAACATGGAAACATCAATCCGAGACAATTCTTCAGTGGCGGGAAAAGTGTCGAAACCTAGTTTCGCAGGAGGAGATTTTGCCGGCGACTCTGGAGCCGGTCACGACTCTATGAAATTATCCCACCAGCGGGGTACGGGCCGCTGGAAAGCTTTCGGAATGTTGCTGTTGGCGCGCCTGAAAGAAATGTACCGCGAACCGGAAGTGGTTTTTTGGGTGTTTGTCTTTCCGATCTTGTTGGCCCTGGGACTGGGAATTGCCTTTCGCAACAAGCCGGCTGACGTTTGCCGCGTGGCGGTGGTCGAAGTTTCCGAGGCCGCAAAGGCGATGGAACTGCTGCGCCCGGCGTCTGCGGCGGGGAAGGTGCGCGCAGACGAGGTCCCACATGCAGAAGCCTTTAACGAGTTTCGCCTTGGAAAATACGACCTGATCGTGATGCCGCGAACCGACGGCTTCGATTACTATTATGACCCGGCGCGCCCAGAGAGTGTGTTGGCCAAAGCCGTTACGGACGACAGCTTGCAGACCGCGGCAGGACGGAAGAACAGCATCCCAACCGTCAGCTATGTGTCTAATGAGCCGGGCAGCCGTTACATCGACTTCTTGATTCCCGGCTTGCTGGGCATGAACCTCATGAACTCGGGAATGTGGGGGATAGGATTTGCACTTGTCGACATGCGTCAGCGCAAGCTCCTGAAGCGTTTCGTAGCCAGCCCAATGCGCCGCAGCGATTTTCTACTCGCGCTGGCCAGCAGCCGGCTTGTGCTGATGTTGATTGAGCTGATTCTGCTTTTGGGGTTCGGCGCTATCGCTTTTCATATGCGCATCGTGGGCTCGTGGACGTCCATTATCATCATCAGCTCGCTGGGAGCGTTGTGTTTCGGCGGCGTGGGACTGCTCACCGCCAGTCGCGCCGAAAAGATCGAGTCGGTAAGCGGGCTCATCAACCTCGTCATGATGCCCATGTGGATTCTTTCCGGAGTGTTCTTTTCCTACGAACGATTTCCTGCCTTGCTTCAACCTTTCATCAAAGCGCTCCCACTCACAGCGTTGAATGACGCGCTGCGCGCCGCCATTCTGGAAGGCCAACCACTCGCCCACCAGGCCGTACGCCTGTTGGTCATGGCTGCATGGGGGATTCTCTCTTATCTGTTGGCCTTACGCTGGTTTCGTTGGACCTAACCGGCGGCTCATTCTGCTTTTTAGATAGTCTATAAAGTTAAGCCTACATAGTTGGATGCGATTCCACTGCGAACCCACATTAAGAATCTTAAATAAGGAAAATCAGAGAATTTGGCACTAAAGGACTATTCGCATAGTACGAACGTTGCATTGCCGCGCAGAGAGTGCGTCATCAAAATAAATCTGTCACTGGAAATACAGCCAGGAAAAGAAGGCGTGAGGATTCATAGAAATCGTGTTTGGCACCGGACACAGACCACTGGGGGAAGGCAGCATGCATTCAGAAATGGAGGGTCACGAAAAGGGACTTGGACTTCTTGATCGGCCCGGCATTTTAGCGAGCTCCCCGGCATACGTGAAATCTGTGGGGGCGTCGGTATACGAGGTAGACCCACTCGACGATCCGCGGTGGGGTGAACTCGTAGCTCGTCATCCCCACGCGAGCCTTTACCATTCGCGGGCTTGGCTGGATGCGCTCAGACAGACTTATGGATGGACACCGGTGGTGTATACGACCTCGCCGCCAGGTCATGAGTTGAGCAATGGCTTGGTTTTCTGCCAGATTCAAAGCTGGCTCACCGGTCGCCGAATGGTTTCGTTGCCCTTCTCCGACCATTGCGACCCCCTGTTCGATGAAGACGGCTCACTGGCCGGCCTGATCGACATGCTCGCAGGGAAATTTCAGAAACAGGGATGGCGATACACCGAATTGCGGCCGCGCCGGACGCTCCCCGACGCACATCAGGGGTTGGCACCCGACAAGCAATACTGCTTTCACTCGCTGGATCTATCATCCAGGCTCGCATTTTTGTATTCATCGCTGCACAAGGATTGCATTCAGAGGAAGATTAAACGCGCGGAGAGAGAGGGGATGGAGTATCGAGAGGGCAGTTCGCCGGAGCTCTTGAAGATATTTTACCGTCTATTCACCAAAACCCGTCGGAAGCATGGTTTGCCCCCCCAGCCTTTCAGGTGGTTCTTGAACCTTTCCCGGATGCTGGGCCCCTCACTGCAGGTCAGAGTTGCGATGCACGAGGGACGTCCGGTCGCCAGCATCATTACCGTAATTCATCGCAAAACGATCATCTACAAATATGGATGCTCGGATCCGGAGCTTACGAAGTTCGGAGGCACTCCCTGGCTCATGTGGCGAGTCATTTTGGAGGCCAAGTCCTGGGGCCTATGGGAACTGGACCTTGGCCGCTCAGATTGGGAGA